>JAHZJY010000391.1 GCA_022600695.1 Actinomycetes bacterium
GCGCCGGGCCGGTGCGGATCGCACGCTGATGGAGCGGGTACTGCGCCCGTTCCTGTCCGGGGTCCTGCTGGAGTCCGAGCTCACCACCTCGCGGCGCTTCCTCGACATGGTGCTGAAATCCTTCGTCCGCGGCACTCCGGGCGTCCCGGCCCTGGGGATGCAGCGCATTCCCGAACAGCTCGCCGCCGGGCTCGACGTCCGGCTGACGCGGCGGGTCGGGTCGGCCACGGCGCGGACCGTCGAGGTCGCCGACGGTGACGTCCTCCGCGCCGAGGCCGTGATCGTCGCGAGCGATCCGGCAACCGCCGCCCACCTCATCCCGGATGTCACCGCACCCGCGGCGCGTTCGGTAACCACCTGGTATTACCGGCCCACCTGCGCACCCGAGGACCTCGCCGACGGCCAGGCCGTGCTGATCCTGGACGGTGAGCGCCGCGGACCGCTCGTCAACACCGTGGTTCTCACCCATGCCGCGCCCGACTACGCCCCGGCCGGAAGTGCACTGGTTTCGGCATCGGCACTCGGTGCCCGGGAAACGGCCGCGGACCAGAACGCCGTGCGGGAGCACCTGTCCTGGTTGTACGGCGTACCGACCGCGGACTGGGAGCTACTCGCGACGTACCCGATCCCCTATGCCCTGCCCGCCATGCCCGTGCCCTTCGAACTCCGGCGGCCCGTCCGCACGGCGGACGGCCTGTACGTCGCGGGCGATCACCGTGACACGTCGTCCATTCAGGGCGCATTGGTGAGCGGTCGCCGGGCTGCTCAGGCGCTGCTGACCGATCTCGGGATCGCGCCCGCGATGACAGACCCCGCGGATCGCGGCGGAACCGGGTCCGGTGACCGGGCGGATCGGAGCTAGGTCAGCGGCGCAGTCCAGCGCACGGTCGTGCCGCCACCGGGCGAATCGGTCACGGTCAGTGTCCCTTCCATCTCCGTGGCGCGGGCCCGAAGGTTGTTGAGCCCGCTCGCGGTGACGTTATCCGGTACCCCGCATCCGTCGTCGATGACTTCGATGGTCAATTCGTCCTCGACTCGGACGTTGACGTTGAGGGTGTGTGCACCCGAATGCCGCACCGCGTTGCTGACGGCTTCGCGGACGACCGCTTCAGCATGATCGGCCAGGGTGCTGTCCACCACCGACAGCGGACCGACGAAGTGTGCGCTGATGCGCAGACCGTGTCCGGAAAACGCGGCGATAGCCTCGTCGAGCCGCTGCCGCAGCCGGGTGTCTGCCGATGAGCCGCCGTGGAGATCGAAGATCGTGGTGCGGATGTCCTGGATGACGCCCTGTAACTCGTCGACGGCGTCGGTCATGCGTTGCCGGACGTCCGCCGAGCGGGCCCTTCCGATGGTGCCCTGCAGGGACAGACCCACCGCGAACAGCCGCTGGATGACCTGGTCGTGCAGGTCGCGCGCGATCCGCTCCCGGTCGGAGACCACGTCCAACTCCCGCATCCGACGCTGGGTGTTGGCCAGCTGCCAGGCGAGGGTGGCCTGGTCGGTGAACGCGGCCGCCATCGCCTGCTGATCCGCGGTGAAGTCCCGGCCACCCTTTCGTCGCAACACCAGCACGACTCCGGCCACCGTCTCGGTGGTCCGCAGCGGTAGCACCAGGGCCGGGCCGGCGTCGGCCATCAGCGGCTCCGAAGCGTCGAGGACCGCCACCCGGCGCGGTGCTCGCGCGGCGAACGCCGCACCGATCGGGGTCTGCGACACACTGAGGGACCCGGCGGCGACAGCCGCGCCGGCGGTCTCGACGATCACCAGTTCGTCGATATCGGCGCCCCCCGTCGTCCCGAAGGTCTCGGTGTTCCGCGGGACCGCGACGATAACCCCGTCGGCTTCGGTCATCCGCAACGTCTCATCGGCGATCAGCCGGAACACCCGGGCCGGGTCCGCTCCGCCGAGCAGTTCGGTGGCGATATCGCGGGTCGCCTCGATCCAGGACTGGCGGGCGCGTGACTGTGTGTACAGCCGGGCGTTGGCGATCGCGATCCCGGCGGCGGCGGCCAACGCCTCCACCAGTACCTCGTCATCGGCGCTGAAGGGCTGGCCGCCGGACTTCTCGGTCAGGTAGAGGTTGCCGTAGATCTCCTCGCGGATGCGCACCGGGACGCCGAGGAAGGTGCGCATGGGGGGATGGTCGGCGGGGAAGCCGACCGAATCCGGATGCAACCGGATGTCATCGAGTCGGATCGGCTTGGGGTCGTCCATCAGCACACCGAGCACCCCGCGTCCCGATGGCGGCGGACCGATCCGGGCGCGGACATCGTCGTCGATACCTTCGGTGACGAACTCGATGAGTTCCTCGCCGACGACACCGGGTCCACGCACACCCAGCGCGCCGTATCGGGCGTCGACCAGCGTGGTGGCGGTGCGCACGATGGTCTGCAGGGTGGTGTCGAGATCCAGCCCGGAGGTCACCGCCAGCATCGCCTCGACCAGCCCGTCCAGGCGGTCGCGGCCCTTGGCGATCTGATCTATCCGGTCCTGTACCTCGACCAGTAGCTCCCGCAGGCGTAGCTGCGACAAGGTGTCCCGCAGCGGCGGCGAACCCGTACCGGTACCGGGTGGACCGTCATCCGGCATCAGCTGTCCCGGCGGCGCTGCTGGTCCAGTTTGGAGACGAACACCGCCGCCTGGGTGCGACGCTCCATACCGAGCTTGGCCAGTAGCCGCGAGACATAATTCTTGACCGTCTTCTCGGCCAGGAACATCCGTGCGGCGATCTGTTTGTTGGTCAGCCCCTCGCCCAACAGGTTGAGCAGCACCCGCTCCTGATCGGTCAAACCGGACAGCGGGTCGGAGCGCTCCGCAGCGCCGCGCAGTTTGGCCATCAACGCCGCCGCGGCGCGATTGTCCAGCAGCGAGCGGCCGGCCCCGACGTCCTTGATGGCCCGGGCCAGCTCCATACCCTTGATGTCCTTGACCACATAGCCGCTGGCCCCGGCCAGAATCGCATCCAGCATCGCCTCGTCGGAGGTGAACGACGTCAGCATCAGGCACCGCAGGTCGGGCATCTTCGCGAGCAGATCGCGGCACAGTTCTATGCCGTTACCGTCCGGGAGTCGCACGTCGAGCACGGCCACGTCGGGCTTCAGGGCGGGGATCTGCGCCATCGCCTGGGCGGCCGAGCCGGCCTCGCCGATCACGTCGAGTTCGGCATCCGCGCTGAGCAGGTCGATCAGGCCCCGGCGGACCACCTCGTGGTCGTCGACGAGGAAGACCGTAACCATGCCAGCAACCATAACCGCCCCTCAGAGCATGCGCTGGCGGTCGACGACCAGCACTGAGCAGTCGGTGTCACGCAGCGCGGCGAGCCCGGTGGGACCGAGCAGTTCACCGACCCCCGCGGTATTGCGGGTCCCGATCACCACCAGTTGGATCGCCGTGGAGTTGTCGGTCAAGTAGCCCAGCGCGGAGCCGCGAACGGCGACGGGTTCGACGTCCAGATCGGGGTAGCGGTGAGTCCAGCTCTCCAGACGTCGGTCCAGTTGGGCCCGGACCACCCGGTCGGCTTCGGCGGCCGGGTGGTCCCCGTGGTCCCCGGACTGCCAGGTGCCCAGTACCCGCAGCGCGGCCCCACGCATCCGGGCCTCCTCGACCGCGGACTGGAGCACCGTCGCGCTGTCCGGGGTCTGGTCCAATTCGACGACCACCCAACCGGGCCGCGCCGACTCCGGCCGCTCTCCCCTGCGGACCACCGCAACCGGGCAGCCGGCCCCGGCGACGAGCGCTCCGACCGTCGAACCGAGCCGACCCCTATCGAAGTGCCGGAGCCCGACGGGTCCGACGCAGATCATCGCCGCGGTGCGGGACTCCTCCAGCAGGGTTGCCGTCGGACCCGCGGCGATGACCGCGGTCTGCAACGTCGGCAGATCGGGCCGGCCGCAGGACTGCACGGCGGCGGCTGCCGATCGCACCGCTGTATCGGCCGTGTCCGGGTCGGCACCGGAACCGGAACCGGCGGCGGCGACCAGGCGCAGTGCCAGGCCCCGGCCGACCGCTTCGTCGACGGCCCACAACGCGGCGCTCACGCCCGCCCGCGAGCCGTCCACGCCGACCACGACCGTCGGCGGAGGCAATGATGGCGTCATCGGATCATTCTGCTCCCGAACCGGACACCAGGTCGATGTCGGCGGCTGTCCCGGTCAGTGCGAACAGTCTTTCAGCGTCCTCCCGGGTGCACGGTGCGGTGCCCGGTGTCAGCAGCATCGCGGCACCGGCGGCGATACCCAGCCGGACCGCTTCGGTCAGCGCCCAGCCTCTGGTCAGTCCGACGGCGACCCCGGCGACCATGGCGTCGCCGGCCCCCACACCGCTGCCCGGCGGCACCGTCACCGGGGCGAACCGGTGCGCGCGATCGGCGGTGACCAAGATGGCGCCCCGGGCGCCCAGCGACACCAGCACGAACTCGGCCGCACCCCGGTCGATGAGCTCACCGGCGGCGGCGATCTGCTCGGCCTCGGAGGTCAGGTCGCGCCCGACGCACTCGCGGAGTTCCCGCAGGCTGGGCTTGAGCAGGTACACCCCGGCGTTGACGTTTCGCAGGCCTCCTCCCGAGGTGTCCAGCAGGAACATCGCCCCGATCTCGGCGCAGACGTTGGCCACCTGCTGATAGAAGTCCACCGGCACTCCGGGCGGCAGGCTGCCGCTGGCCACCACGATGGATGCGTGCGCTGCGGCCCGGCGCAGCTGCAGCAGGCATTCGGTCTGCTCGGCGAGTGTCAGCTGCGGTCCCGGCAGCACGAATCGGTACTGGCGTTCGGTGCTGAGCTCGTTGACGGTGACGCTTTCCCGGGTTGATCCGCCGACCGGAATCCGATGCACGACAAGGCCGTCGGCGACCAGGAGGTTATTCACCAGCTCACCGGCCGGCCCGCCGGCCGGGAACACCGTCGCGGTCGAGGCACCCAGTATCCCGGCCACGTTGGCGACGTTGATACCGCCGCCGCCGGGGTCATAGCGGGCCGCGGCGCAGCGCAACTTGTCGGTCGGGTGCACCACATCGGTACTGGTCGTGATGTCCAGGGCCGGGTTCATGCAGAGCGTGACGATTCGGTGGCCGGTGACGGACCCGCCGGGCCGGTGGGGTCGGGCACCGCCGCGCTGACTCATCCGCCTCCGATCACAGGCCGCTCGGATATGTCTCCGGGTTCTGCCCGGCGACCCACATGCTGGTGGGCTCCAACGGTTCCAGTGCCCGTGTGGAGTCGATATGGATCATCGCATCGAACTGATCTGACGGCCGCACATGAAAGTAGTGGCTCTGGCGTTCCGTCTCCGGCCGGTAGATCACCCCGATGGCGCGGGCCAGTCGGACCACCTCCAGTGCGTCGGCGGCGGGGGACACGTCGTGCATTGCGATGATGAACTCGCTCTTACCGGTGCGGTGCAGCAGTTCCTCGATACTGCCGGCCAGGGCCGGGCGCACCGTCTTGTTTTCGGCGGCGCCGCCCCAGTCGCCGGCCGCGGTGACGGCACCCGAGTAGGTGGAGAACCCGATCAGCCGGGACTGCGCGCCGTACTGCTCGCGGGCCAACTGGCCGATGGTCAGCTGGCCGTCAGCGGACACCTCGGTCGCGCGGGCATCACCGACATGGGAATTATGCGCCCACACCACGATTCGGGCCGGTTCCGGTCCGGCCCCGCGGTCGAGATGGTCGATCAGGGCGCTCAGGGTTTGCGCCATATGCTTGTCGCGCAGGTTCCAGGACGTGACCCGGCCGGCGAACATACCGCGGTAGTAGGCCTCGGCATCGCGGACCGTGACCGCGTTCTGCCGGGCGTAGAACAGTTCGTCCTCGGCGAGATCGCCGTCGTGGCGGAGGTATTCGATCGCGTTGCGCTGTAACTCCACCAGCTGCTCGACCGCCTGCCGCTCACAGCTCGGTCCGGCTCCGAACGCCGCCGCGTACCCGTAAGCCTGACCGTCGTCGCCGGCGGAGTGGTCGAAGCAGGCGTACCTGGCCGTGGCCCGGGCCGCCGCCTTCGGGTCGACGTTTCCGAGATAGCGGATCACCTCCTGTATCGAGCGGTGCAGGCTGTAGAGATCCAGTCCGTAGAAACCGGTCTGCCGGCGGCCCTCGGCGGCACTGCGGCCGTTGTGCCAGCGCAGCCAGCCGACGAAATCGCGGACCACGGTATTGCGCCACATCCAGGCCGGGAACCGCTGAAAGCCGCGCAGCGCCTGTTCGGGAGTCTTGTCATCGCCCCCCGGGCCTGAGTCAAGGCCGCGGACGAAACGGTTGACCCGGTAGGCGTCGGGCCAATCTGCTTCTGCAGCAACGGCATTGAAGCCCTTATCCCGGATGAGCCACTTCGTGATCTCGGCACGCGCGGCATAGAACTCGTGGGTTCCGTGTGAGCTCTCGCCGATCAGCACGATACGGGCGTCACCGATCAAATCGTCCAGCACATCGGCCGGGGGCACGCCGCCGGGAGCGTCGATGGCCACGCGGGCCACCAACTCGGCCGGGTCGGGGTGTGCGGCGATCGGCGGTGCGTCGGTGGTCGGTCTGGCCAGCAGTTCCCGTACCTCGTCGTCGGTGACCTGGGTGAAGTCCCAGAACGATTCGCCGACCGCCAGGAACGGAGTCGGCATCGAGGCGCACACCACGTCGTCGACGATGCCGGCGAACTCGCGGCAGGTGGATTCCGGTGCGGCGGGCACGGCGATGACGAGCTCCGCCGGTTCGGATTCGCGCAGTGCCTGGACCGCGGCCAGCATGGAGGATCCGGTGGCGAGGCCGTCGTCGACCAGGATCACCGTCTTGCCGGTCACATCGAGCGGGGGTCGGCCACCGCGGTAGGCCGCTTCGCGGCGCGCCAGTTCCCGGCCCTCGCGTTCGGCGATCTCACGCAGCTGTGCCGGCGAGATGTTCAGTCCCCGCAGTACATCGTCGTTGACCACGACCCGCCCGCCGCCGGCGAGCGCGCCGACCGCGAACTCCTCGCGGCCGGGTGCCCCGAGCTTGCGGACGATCAATGCGTCCAGCGGTGCGCCGAGTTCCCGGGCCACCTCATAGGCCACCGGCAACCCGCCTCGGGCCAGGCCCAGCACGATCACATTCGGTTTGTCGCGGTAGCCGCCGAGCAGTGCGGCCAGCACCTGGCCGGCCTCGCCACGGTCGCGGAACACCCGGCGCGGTTGCTGCCGACGAACAGCTCGGGTCATCGTCTCCGCCCCTCCCTGGGGATTCCCCGGCCCCGCCCCATCCGACCATGCGCGGCGACCGGCGGGAAGGGCCCGAAGTCCCTCCATTCCGGTACCCCGCGGTGGGAGAATGGGGCCATGGCACCGGGGGTTGGAACACGGGGGCGCAGATGGAAGTGCGTCACCGGTTCGGCGTTCGTCGGAGCCGGGTTCTATGCGGCGCGGCGGTACTACCGAAACTGGGGAACCTCCAAACAGGAGTGCGCGACGGCGCTGCCCGGTGACGAACTCGTCGGGGAGCCGACGGTGCAGACCACCGAAGGCATCTGGATCGACGCCCCGGCATCGGCGGTGTGGCCGTGGCTGGTCCAGCTGGGGCAGGACCGCGGTGGGCTGTACAGCTACGACAAGCTGGAGAACCTGCTCGGGCTGCGATACCGCAACGCCGACCGGATCCACCCGGAGTGGCAGCAACTGGCTGTCGGCGACGTGATCCAGGTGGTGCCCCGTGGCTGGATGGGCCTGCGCGACGGCGTGGCGCTGCCGGTGGCGGAACTGATCGAGGGCCAGGCGATCGTGCTGCGCATCAGCCCGCCGCAGCTGCCGTGGGACGGGGTGTGGTCGTTTCATCTGATGGCGCGCTGGGAAGACCGATGCCGGCTGCTGGTGCGATCCCGCTCGCGGATGCGAATGCCCGGCCAGGCGCTGGCCGCCGAGGCCGCCGGCCCGGCGATGGCGGTCATGACACGCGGAATGCTGGTGGGGATCAAACGCCGGGCCGAGCAGACCTGGCGGGAGAGCTGA
>JAHZJY010000392.1 GCA_022600695.1 Actinomycetes bacterium
CGGTCACTAAAGGAGCGCCGCGGACGTCTGACGCTTCATGCGGCCGAGGGTTTCATTTGCGGTGATAGCACCGCTCACGGAGCGGACCGCTCAACGCCTTCGTCCGTTGCTATGTTTTCATCGCGGTCTTCTTCGCGTTGCGCCGATTGGTGACGGGCGAGTAGCGAAAACATCTGAGGCGCAGTGCCATCCGTTCAGCCAACCCGGTAAAGGGTACTCCTCAGCTCGCGCTAACGATTTTCGGCACCATTTTCTTGGGCAGCTACCACCTGGCTTTGGTCTGGCCTTCCGGGTCGGTCTGGCATTCCGGCCCCCACCAATCCAATGCCTACCTGATGATCGTCGGCGTCTACGCGACGCTGGGTGCCTTGTTGCCGAAGGCGGCGCAAAGCCCGAAGCCTGTTTCAGTCTGATCTGGTTCGCCGTGTGGTCGAGCGTGAAACACGCCGCAATCATGGCGGTGCAAGCCATCGGCAGCCCGCGTCATTTCGGACATCGGGCCGGAGACGTACCGGCGCTTCTTCTTATGGCCGGAGTCCTGTTGTGGCCGTATTCCTGTCGGCACTGGTGCTGTCGTGAGACCTCGAGCGGCCGACTGCTGCGTCGGGTCACTCGCGCTCATAACGCGTCTCCCATGGTGAACCTCCGATCGGGGGTGACCTGCAATATGGTGCCTGAACAGCCACCATGTGAGGTCCCATGCGCTCGGTGTCGTGCCGCCGCCGGGTTGTTAGGCCGCGAGTTGCTCAGCGATCGCCTGGTCGAAACGATCAAGTACGGTCGCGGCGACCAACGGGTGTGCCCCGAGCGGTTCGGCCATCGCGGCACCGCTGGCCGCGGCCAACGCGGCCACCCGGTCGGTGATCCGGCCCGGCGCGATGAACCAGGGCGCCAACGCGATCCGCCGGGCTCCGTCTGCCAGCAGGGCAGCGATACCGTCGGCCACCGATGGTTGCGGCCCGGTGGCATAAGCCACCCGGACCGTCGCCCAGTGGCCGGTCAGGGATTCGGCCAGTGATGCGGTGCGCTCATTGGCGACGGCATGCGACGATCCGACCGCGACCACCAGCACTCCAGTGTCGCAGTTGCCGCGGCCGGAAGGGCGGTCGCCGAGTTCGGCGAGTCGCTGTACCAGCACCTGAACGAGTCGTGGGTCCTCGCCCAGGGTGTCGGCCTGGAGAACGTGCGCGCCAGACTCGGCGACGATCGCCGGGATGTCGACCCGCGCGTGGTAGGCGCTGGCCAACAGCAGGGGAGTGACCACGGCCGGACCGCTCAGGCCGGCCAGCACATCACCCAGATTCGGAGCGCTCTTCTCGCAGAACGCCACCCGCACATCCAGCCCCGGCCGCAACCGGCGGATCTGGGAGGCCATCGCGCGTGTCGTGGCCGACGATCGGGGATCGACGCTGCCATGTGCGGTGAGCACGAGAGACGGGAGGGCGGTCATGAGGCGTGCAGCCCGCACTCGGTCTTGACCTGACCCTGCCAGCGCCCACTGCGCGGATCGGTGCCCGCGGCCGGTTTGGTCGTGCATGGCGCACAGCCGATCGACGGATACCCCTCATGAACAAGAGGGTTGACCAGCACGCCGTTCGTCTCGATGTAGGCCTGCATGTCCTCATCGGTCCAAGCTGCCAACGGATTGACCTTCACCAGCTTGAACGCCTCGTCGAAACTGATCAGGGGTGCATTCGCCCGGGTGGGTGATTCCACGCGCCGGATACCGGTTACCCAGGCCGCATAGTTGCTCAGGGTCTTGCGCAGTGGCTCTACCTTGCGCAGCCGGCAGCACTCATTAGGTTGGCGGGCGAACAGCTCCGCGCCCAGCAGCCGGTCCTGTTCGGCCACAGTGTGTTCCGGTGTGACGTTGACGACGGCGATGTCATAGACCGATTCCACAGCATCGCGGGTGCCGATAGTCTCGGCGAAGTGATATCCCGTATCAAGGAAAAGCACCTCCACCCCGGGGCGGGTCTTGACGGCCAGATCAACGAGGACCGCGTCCTGCATATTGGATGCCACCACGTAGTTGCCGCCGAAGTGGCGTTCGGTCCAGTCCAGAAGTTCTACGGCGGTGGCGCCGCTGAGTTCGCCGGCTCCCTGCGCGGCTAGTCCGCGCAACTGCTCCTCGGTGAAATTCCCCGCCAGAGCGCTCATCGCGTCGGGTTGGCTCTTCGCGCGAGCGCTCATCGCAGCGACTCCTCGTCGGCGCGGATCGCCCATTGCGCGAAGCGCTCACCGGACTGGCGCTGCTCGGTGAAGTTTCGCACCACCCGTTCGATGTAGTCGCCGAGTTCGGCACTGGTGACCTTGTGTTGACGCAGCTTCCGGCCGAACGCGCTGTCCAGACCAAGACTGCCGCCGAGGTGGACCTGGAAGCCCTCGGTGTGACCACCGTTGCCATCCTCGATCATCTGCCCCTTGAACCCGATATCGGCGACCTGGATTCGGGCGCACGAGTTGGGGCAGCCGTTGATATTGACCGTCACCGGGACGTCGAGTTCGGCATTGAGGTCGGCGAGTCGTTGCTCCAGATCGGGAACGAGTGTCTGAGCCCGCACCCGGGTCTCGGCAAACGACAACTTGCAGAACTCGATCCCGCTGCAGGCCATCAAATTCCGCCGCCAGTGCGACGGCGTTGACGGCAGACCGAGCGCATCCAGTCCTGCCACCAGTTTATCGACCTTATCGTCGGGAACGTCCAGGACAATCAGCTTCTGGTACGGGGTGAATCGAATCCGGTCGGAGCCCACCTGCTCGGCGAGATCGGCGATCTTGGTGAGGATGGTGCCAGACACCCGGCCGGCGATCGGAGCCAC
>JAHZJY010000393.1 GCA_022600695.1 Actinomycetes bacterium
CACGGCGCGGTCGGTCGGATCGATGCGGCTGCGTTGACCGTTCCAGATCAGGTACGTGGCGCCGCGGTGGGCGGCCAGCACGGCCTGGGCCGGGGTCATCGGGGCGGCGCGGCCCCCGCCGGACACCGCGCCGGCGATCGTTGTCACGGTGAGCGACCCGCCACTGCCGCGGACCGGAGCGGTGTCGCAGACCGCCCACGCCGACATCGGATTGGCCGCTATCGCCAGATCATCGGGAACACCGGGGATGCCGATCATCGGCCCGGTGGGGTACTTGTCGATCTCCGGGGATTTCACCCAGGTCGGCGATGACGCACTCCCGGTGGCCAGCCGGGCCGAGGTGAGGTTGAGCGCCGGATGCAGCCGGCCGTCGATGTCGGCGTACAGCGCGCCGGTGTCCCGGTTGCCGACGATCACCGACTGGCCTACCAGGCCGGCCGGTTTCATGACGTTCAGCAGCGCCATCCAACCGCATCCCAGCAGCACGAAGACCAGGGACAGCGCCAGCGCCGCCTGCTGCTTGCGGTCATCGTGGCGCATCCGCACCGAGAACCTGGTGAGCGCGGCACGCAGGCGCCGGTTGTAGAACAGATGACCGGAGTTCTGGTCCCGGTTGGACAGGTTCAGCGGCACGAGGGCCATCCCGTTGTCACTGCAGTTCCCCCCCGTGGCGGCGCTGGTGGTCATCCCGGACCTCGTCGCGCAGCGCGGCGAACGCGATGTTGAGCCGCTCGGCGAGCTCGGTATGGGTGTAGTCGGTGGTGATCCCGGGGTGCAGGGTCAGGCCGATCAGTTTGCCGTCGGCGTTGGCGACCGCCTGGATATCGCCCATGTCGACGCTGTAGGTGACGTTCTCGGCCTCGGCGACCAGGGCCTCCCACCGCTGCGCCGCCTCCTCCAGATCCCGCAGGACGGCGTCGACGAGCTCCCTGTCGCTAACCCACTGTCCCCCGGCGCCCCCCACCATGGGCACAGTATTGCGACACTGCTGAACTGGGTCAATTCAGTTCCCACAGCACTTTGCGTTGTCACGGATAGCGCCCCGCAGCAATCGCCCACTAGGGTCGGTGGGTGCGATTCGCGTTCAAGACCTCACCGCAGAACACCACCTGGGCAGACCTGCTGGCGGTGTGGCGGGCCGCCGACGATATCGACGTCTACGAGTCCGGTTGGACCTTCGACCACTTCTACCCGATCTTCGCTGACCCGGCCGGGCCGTGCCTGGAGGGCTGGACCACCCTGACCGCACTGGCCCAGGCCACCGCCCGGCTGCGACTGGGGGTGCTGGTCACCGGCATCCACTATCGCCACCCGGCGGTGCTGGCCAATATGGCCGCCGCACTGGACGTCATCTCCGACGGACGGCTGGAACTCGGCCTCGGAGCCGGGTGGAACGAGCAGGAGTCGGCGGCCTACGGCATCGAACTGGGCACGCTGACCGAGCGCTTCGACCGGTTCGAGGAGGCCTGTCAGGTGATCATCGGGCTGCTCAGCCGGCCGACGACCGACTTCGACGGGAAGTTCTATCAACTCACCGCGGCCCGTAACGAACCCAAGGGTCCGCAGCGCCCGCACCCACCGATCTGCATCGGCGGCAGCGGCGAGAAGCGCACCCTGCACATCACCGCCCGCTACGCGCAGCACTGGAACTTCGTCGGCGGGACACCGGCGGAATTCGCCCGCAAGCGCGACGTCCTGAAGGCGCACTGCGCCGATATCGGCCGCAATCCGAAGGAGATCATGCTCTCCGCGCACCTTCGGCTGACCGCCGAGCGCGGGCACCGGGGCGTCATCGAGGACGCGATCGCGCTGGGCGCGGAGGGGCTGGATCTGGCGATCGTCTACCTGCCGCTACCGCATGACCCGGCGGTGCTGGAACCGTTGGCCGAGGCCATCCGGGACTCCGGGCTGTGGACTCCGCCGGAGGCGGCCGGGGTCAGCTGAACAGCCCGTAGCGCATCAGTTCGTCGGAGGTGACCAGCCGTTCGTGCCTGGCGGGAAACTCCCGGCTCTTGAAGGGGTGGCGCGCCAGCGACCACACCATGCGGCCCACTCGGGACAGCGCCAGCGGGTTGAGGATCGGGATCGGGTTGAGCAACACGAGATCTCTCCAGTGGTCGACATCGTTGACAACCGGGAACACATTAACCGCAGCGCCCCACTCCAGCAATTAGAGCTGAATCACACTGTCACGCCGGGGAGGCGCGCCGTTGCTGGTCGAGTGTTCCTGGTGTTACTGAAGTGGCTATCGTTGCGGGACGGCGGTCGGGGCGATAGGCGCCGGCAAAGCCGTATGACCCATCAGGTAGCGGTCCACCCCGGCCGCGGCGGCCCGCCCCTCGGCGATCGCCCACACGATCAGCGACTGCCCGCGACCCATATCGCCGGCGACGAACACCCCGGGCACCGAGGTCTCATAGTCGTCGGAGCGGCACACATTGCCCCGGTCGGTGAGTTCGACACCCAGGTCGGTCAGCAAGCCGGGCTTCTCCGGCCCGACGAAGCCCATGGCCAGCAGCACCAGGTCCGCCTCCAGTTCGAAGTCGCTGCCCTCGACCTTCTCGAACCTGCCGCCGGACATCACCACCTCGTGGGCCCGCAGCCCGGTGACGGCGCCCTCGCTGCCGAGGAACCGCTCGGTGTTGACCGAGAAGACCCGCTCGCCGCCCTCCTCGTGAGCCGACGACACCCGGAACATCAGCGGATAGGTCGGCCACGGGGTGGAATCCGCCCGATGCTCCGGCGGTCGCGGCATGATCTCGAACTGGTGGACCTCCGCCGCACCCTGCCGGTGCGCCGTGCCCAGGCAGTCCGCCCCGGTGTCACCGCCACCGATGATGATCACCCGCTTACCCCGCGCGGTGATCGGCGGTTCGCCGTCGGCATCGAGCACCGGATCACCATGGGTGGCCCGGTTCGCCCACGGCAGATATTCCATGGCCTGGTGGATGCCGGCGAACTGGCGGCCGGGAACGGGCAGATCGCGCCAGTCGGTGGCCCCGCCGGCCAGCACCACCGCGTCGAAGCGCTCCCGCAGTTCGTCGGCCGCGAGGTCGACGCCGACATTCACACCGGCCTTGAACTTGGTGCCCTCGGCAACCATCTGCTCGAGGCGCCGGTCGATGTGGTGTTTCTCCATTTTGAATTCCGGGATGCCGTAGCGCAGCAGACCGCCGATCCGGTCCGCGCGTTCGAACACGGTGACCTCGTGCCCGGCGCGGGTCAGCTGCTGAGCCGCGGCCAGCCCGGCCGGACCCGAACCCACCACGGCAACCGACTTGCCGGTCACCAGGTGCGGCCGGTTGGGCTGCACCCAACCCTCGTCGAAGGCGTTGTCGATGATCTCGACCTCGACCTGCTTGATGGTCACCGGATCGGCGTTGATACCCAGCACACACGACGACTCACAGGGCGCCGGGCACAACCGGCCGGTGAACTCCGGGAAGTTGTTGGTGGCATGCAACCGCTCGATGGCGTCCCGCCACCGGTCCTGGTAGACCAGGTCATTCCATTCCGGAATCAGATTGCCCAGTGGACAGCCGTTGTGGCAGAACGGAATTCCGCAGTCCATACAGCGCGAGGCCTGCTCCTGCAACGCCCCGTGGTCG
Organism: Actinomycetes bacterium; assembly: GCA_022600695.1. Classification (GTDB taxonomy): domain Bacteria; phylum Actinomycetota; class Actinomycetes; order Mycobacteriales; family Mycobacteriaceae; genus Mycobacterium. The sequence goes on from JAHZJY010000393.1 coordinate 3,609, forward strand.
AAGTCCTCGTAGACCTCGTTCCAGTCCCGCAGCCGCAGTGGAACAGGCCGCCGCTTCGGGGTCTCGCGACGGGTGTGCTTGAGGAAACCGCTCGGATCAGCCACGGGAGGCCGCCATGATCGCCTCGTCCACGTCGGCGCCGGTGCGTTCAGCCTCGGCAATCGCCTCCAGCACCCGTTTGTAGTCGCGCGGCATCACCTTCACGAAATCCCCTGCCTTCCTGGGCCAGTCGGCCAGGATCGCCCGGGCCACAGCCGAGTCGGTGGCGTCACAGTGCGCGCCCAGTGTGCCGCGCAGCCATTCGACATCGTCATCGTCCAGTCCCACCAGGTCCACCATCTCCGGGTTCAGGTTGGCCGGTAGCCGTCCCTGCGGGTCGTAGAGGTAAGCGATCCCACCGGACATGCCGGCGGCGAAGTTACGTCCCGTGGGCCCGAGGATCACCACCTTTCCGCCGGTCATGTACTCGCAGCCGTGGTCGCCCACCCCCTCGACCACCGCGTGGGCGCCGGAGTTGCGCACCGCGAACCGCTCCCCCACCGTGCCGCGGATGAAGGCCTCACCGTTGGTGGCGCCGAACAGGATCACGTTGCCGCCGATGATGTTGTCCTCGGCCACGTAGCCGTCCGGTGCATCATCGGACGGCCGCAGCACGATCCGCCCGCCCGAGAGCCCCTTGCCGACATAGTCGTTGGCGTCGCCGTAGACCCGCAGCGTGATGCCCCGGGGCAGGAAGGCGCCGAAGCTGTTGCCGGCCGAACCCTCGAAGGTGATGTCGATGGTGCCGTCGGGCAGCCCGTCACCGCCGTGGGCCTTGGTCACCTCGTGGCCGAGCATGGTGCCGACCGTGCGATTGGTGTTGGAGATTTTCATCGCGAACCGGACCGGCACGGCGGAATCCAGTGCCTCGCGGCACCGCACGATCAACTGCTGATCCAGGGCCTTGTCCAGACCGTGGTCCTGGCGCGAGCTGCAGTAGCGATCCTGGTTCATGAAGGCCGACTCCGCCTCGTACAGCACCGGCGTGAGGTCCAGTTTCCGGGCCTTCCAATGCGCCACCGCCCGGGCGGTGTCCAGCGCGTCCACCTGGCCGACCATCTCGTTGATGGTGCGGAAACCCAACTGGGCCATGATTTCCCGCACCTCCTCGGCGATGAACATGAAGAAGTTCTCGACGAATTCCGGCTGGCCGGTGAACTTCTTGCGCAGCAACGGATTCTGGGTGGCCACCCCCACCGGGCAGGTGTCGAGGTGGCAGACCCGCATCATGATGCAGCCCGACACCACCAGCGGCGCGGTGGCAAAGCCGAACTCCTCGGCACCGAGCAGTGCGGCGACCACCACATCGCGGCCGGTCTTGAGTTGGCCGTCGACTTGGACCACGATCCGGTCGCGAAGTCCGTTGAGCAGCAGTGTCTGCTGCGTCTCGGCCAGGCCCAGTTCCCACGGCGCGCCGGCGTGCTTCATCGACGTCAGCGGGGTGGCGCCGGTGCCGCCGTCGTGACCGGAGATCAGCACCACATCGGCATGCGCCTTGGACACCCCGGCGGCGACGGTCCCGACACCGTTCTCACTGACCAGCTTCACGTGGATTCGGGCCTGGGGGTTGGCGTTCTTCAGGTCGTAGATCAGCTGCGCGAGGTCCTCGATCGAGTAGATATCGTGATGCGGCGGCGGTGATATCAGCCCCACGCCCGGCGTCGAATGCCGCACCTCGGCCACCCACGGGTACACCTTGTGCCCCGGAAGCTGCCCGCCCTCACCGGGTTTGGCGCCCTGCGCCATCTTGATCTGGATGTCGGTGCAGTTGGACAGGTAGTGGCTGGTGACCCCGAACCGGCCCGACGCCACCTGTTTGATGGCGCTGCGCCGCCAGTCCCCGTTCGGGTCGTGTTCGAAGCGGCTGACGGCTTCGCCGCCTTCGCCGGAGTTGGACCGGCCGCCAAGGCGATTCATCGCGATCGCCAGCGTCTCGTGCGCCTCGGCTGAGATCGAGCCGTAGCTCATCGCCCCGGTGGAGAACCGCTTGACGATCTCGCCGGCCGGTTCCACCTCGTCGATCGGGATCGACGGGCGCGCACCCGCCTTGAACTCCAGCAGACCGCGCAGAGAGGCCATCTGCTGGCTCTGGTTGTCGACCAGGGCGGTGTACTCCTTGAAGATCGAGTACTGGCCGGTGCGGGTGGAGTGCTGCAGTTTGAACACCGTATCCGGGTTGAACAGGTGGTACTCGCCTTCCCGGCGCCACTGGTATTCCCCGCCGACCTCGAGTTCGCGGTGCGCGCGTTCGTCGGGACGGTCCAGGTAGGCCAGCTGGTGCCGAGCCGCGACATC
>JAHZJY010000069.1 GCA_022600695.1 Actinomycetes bacterium
CCTGTTCATCGACCACGACAAGAATGCCTATCTCGCCGATCTGCGGGCCATCGTCGACCGTGGCTGGCTGCATCGCGGCGCGATCGTGGTGGCGGATAACGTCGGATTCCCGGGCTCACCGAAATACCGCGGCTATATGCGTGAACAACAGGGTCGACATTGGAACACCGTCGAACACCGCACCCACGTCGAATACCAGTCGCTGGTGCCGGACCTGGTACTCGAGTCGGACTATTTAGGCTAGACAACCCTGGAGAGCAACATGATTGGCCGAACTAAGCCGTCTTGGCCGGTTGGGGCTCGGCCCCGGACTCGCTGATCCCCAGCCGGGCATGCAGCCGCGCCAGCGGTTTCGGGGCCCACCAATTCCACCTGCCCATCAGGTGCATGAACGCCGGGACCAGGACCACCCGAACCAGGGTGGCGTCAACCAGGATCGCCAGGGTCAGGCCCACCCCGAACAACCGCATGATGGCCACCTGGGCGGCGATGAGAGCGGCGAAGGAGATCGCCATGATCAGCGCGGCAGCCGTAATGACCCGGCCGGTATGGGCCAGGCCGAGGGCCACACTTTCGTCATTGTCGGCGCTGGTCTGCGCCCGGCCCGAGGTTCCGGGCCGGCCGGCTCCGGAGGCCAGCCAGAACTCCCGGATCCGCGACACCAGGAACACCTCGTAGTCCATGGACAGCCCGAATGCGACACAGAACAACAGCACCGGCATATTGGCCACCAGGGTGCCGGTGGAGGTGGTGCCCAGCCCGCCGAGGTGACCCTCCTGAAAGATCCACACGATCGCCCCGAACGCCGCGCTGAGCGAGAGCATGTTGAGAATCAGCGCCTTGATCGGCAGCACCACGCTGCCGGTCAGCAGGAACAACAACACCAACATGATGATGGCGATCAGGCCGAGCACCAGCGGAAGCCGGGAGGTGATGGCGTCGACGCTGTCTCGGTTGGTCTGCGCCAGCCCGCCGAACTCGACTGTTCGGCCGTCCGGAGCGGGCACCGCATGCATCCGGGTGAGCTGGGTTTCGGAGCTTTCCGAGAACAGCGGCAGTGAACTGCCGACCGTCAACAAGGTGCTGCCCGCCGATTCGCCGGTGGCGGCCAGCGGCGGGCCGCTCAGCTGCCCGCTGACGAAGGTGCCTGCGGGCGCGGAGACCGAATCGACGTCCGGGACCCGGGACAGCTCCGCGGCGTAGCGGTCGATCTCGGCGCGATCCAGGCCGACGGAGTCGGTGATGATGATCGGCACCTCGGAGTCGGAGTCGATGGCGAAATCCGCCCGCAACAGGTCACCGACCTGATGCGCCGAGGCCGACTTCGGCAACACCCGGTCGTCCGGGAAACCCGGCCGGACGCCGAGGAACGGCGCGCCCAGCACGCCCAGCAGAATGACCACCGCCAGTCCGATCGGCACCGCGTGCCGGGAGACGAACTTCGCGGAGCGATACCAGAATTGCTGCTCGACCGGCAGCGGTGTGGGATCCGGGCGCCCCAGCAGTCGGCGCAGCGCACGACGCACATCAAGCGCGTCGATCCGATCTCCGAGTAACATCAGCGCGGCGGGAGTGACCACGATGGCCGCCACCGCGGCGAAGCCGACCGTGGCCACGCCGGCGTAGGCGAACGACCGCAGAAAGTTCATCGGGAACACCACCATCACCGCCATCGACAGGGCGACGATGACGGCCGAGAACAGCACGGTGCGCCCGGCGGTACCCATGGTGGTGAGGATCGCGCGCTCGCGGCTACTGCCCGCTGCCAGTTCGTCGCGGTAGCGGCTGATCATCAGCAGGGTGTAGTCGATGGCCAGGGCCAGACCCATCGCGGTGGTGAGGTTCAGCGCGAAGATCGACACATCGGTGAAGTAGGTCACGGTGCGCAGCACGGCGAGCGACCCGAGGATCGCCATCACACCGACGGCGATCGGCAGCGCCGCGGCGAGCAACCCGCCGAACACCCAGATCAGCACCAGGAAGCTGAGCGGGATGACGATGGCCTCCAGCACCAGCAAGTCCCGTTTCGACTGTTCGGTGACCTGCAGATTCACCATGGCGGCCCCACCGGCACGGACCACGACGCCGTCGCGTTCACCGACGATCTCATCGGTCAGTTGTTTGGCATAGGTCTGCTGTTCGCTTTCCTCACCGAGGATCCCGGTGACGATCAGACCCGACTTCTTGTCGGCGCTGACCAGGGCGGACGCGGCCGCCGGCGGCGCGGTCCAGGCGGAGGTGACGGTCGCGACGTGCCCGGATACCTCGAGGGTGTCGATGACATTCTCCGCAACGGCCCGGGCCGCAGGGCTGTCATAGCCCTCGGGGGCGGTGAGAACGATGACCAGCGAGACGTCGCCCCGGCCGAATTTCTCGGTGAGCAGGTCCGCCGCCCGCGATGACTCAGCGGTCGGATCCTGAAACCCGCTCGGCGAGAGCTTGTCGGCCACCGTGACACCGAAGGCGCCGATCAGGATCATCAGCAGCGCGGCGATGCCGATGACCCGTCTCGGCGCGGCGATACCGAGCCGGGCGATCCGTCGAAGCACTGTTGCGTCCTCACTCATCTGCCGGCAGGGTCGCCGCGAGCCTGCGTAATTATTCCTGCGTAATTCTTACAGTGAACCGTCGCAGCGGCTAAGTGCAAGCCTGTGCGCCGGCCCCCTCCCCGCTGGCAAAGGCACCGTGCACGGTCGAATGGAGGGTCGGGTGTGGTGCCTCACCCGCCAGCCACAACCAGATCACCGGTGGTTGCGCCGTAGTCACCGGCGTAGTCGGCAAGCGACGCCGCGACCTCGGGTTGGCCGGCCAGATCCCGCATCGGGGAGGGCAATTCGTTGATGCCGGCCTGCATCGTGATACTTCCGGAATCCTGGGCCTCAGCGGCCCGCTCGAGCTGCCGGATCACCTTCCCCACCCGGACCGCGACCCCATCGGGGTCAATTCGGAGACCTTGGGCCGAGTAGCGAACCGAGGAACCGGAACCGTCGGATGAGCCGGCGCCGAAGACGGTGGTGGGGATGTGCAACCGGTTCGCCTCCCGGTGGACCGGGTTGCCGACGGATCCGTGGATTCAGAAGGCGCCGAGGCGGTGCCGATCGGCGCGGCACCGTCTGAGAGTACCGCGGTCAACAGTTCATCTGAGAGTTACCCGAACCGGAGTTCCGGGCCACCATCCCGGTGCCATACTCGCAGCTTAACAACGGGCTTCGAACCCTCGGGGAGCACATTTCATGAGCGACATCATTGGCACCTCAGCGACCGCGGAGCCCCCGGGCTGCCCCAGCGTCGAGGACGTCCGAACCGGGATGAGCTCCGCGGCCCTGCGGCAGGCCATCGAGGATCATCTGCGCTACACCCTCGGCCGCCCGGCCCAGTTGTTGGAGCCGCAGCACTACTACCACGCCCTCGCGCTGGCCGTGCGCGACCGGATGCAGAAGCGGTGGAGCGAGACCACCCAGACCTATCTGGATCTGTCCCGCAAGGTGGCCGTCTACCTCTCGGCGGAGTACCTGCTCGGCCCGCACCTCGGCAATAATCTGCTCAACCTGCACCTTGAGGAGCAGGCCCGCGCCGCGCTATCGGATCTGGGTCAGGACTACGACGAGGTGCTGGCCTGCGAGGAGGAACCCGGCCTGGGTAACGGCGGACTGGGCCGGCTGGCGGCCTGCTACCTGGAGTCGCTGGCCACCCTCCAGCGTCCGGCGGTCGGCTACGGCATCCGCTACGAGTTCGGCATCTTCGATCAGGACATCCGGGACGGCTGGCAGGTGGAGCGCACCGATAACTGGCTGGCGTCGGGCAACCCGTGGGAGATCCCCAAGCCGGAGCTGAATTACCAGGTCGGCTGGGGCGGTAGCACCGAGCGCTACACCGACGACGCGGGCGCGCGACGGGTGCGCTGGGTGCCGGAGCGCGTCGTCAAGGGTGTCTACTACAGCACCCCGATTCAGGGGTACGGGGTCAACACCTGCAACACCCTGACGCTGTGGAGTGCCCACGCGGTCAACGCACTGGCCCTTGACGCCTTCAACGCCGGCGACTACTACCGGGCGGTGGAGGATCAGGTGGTTTCGGAGAATGTCACCAAGGTGCTCTATCCGAACGACGAACCGGAGGTCGGCAAACAGCTGCGGCTGCTGCAGCAGTACTTCTTCGTGTCCTGCTCGCTACAGGACATTCTGCACCTGCTGGAGGATTTCGCCGGCGTGACCGCCGAGCAGCTACCCGACCGGGTTGCCGTGCAACTCAACGACACCCACCCGTCGATCGCCGTCGCCGAACTGATGAGACTACTGATCGACGAACGCGACTTCGGCTGGGACGATGCCTGGCGGATCACCGTGGCGACCCTCGCCTACACCAACCACACCCTGCTGCCCGAGGCACTGGAGACCTGGCCGCTGGAGATGTTCGCCCGCTTCCTACCCCGGCACCTGGAGATCATCTACGAGATCAACCGCCGGTTCCTCGACGAGGTCCGCGCCCGGTTTCCCGGAGATGTCGGCCGGATCCGCCGGATGTCGCTGATCGGAGAGGACGGGGCGCGCAGCGTCCGGATGGCCCACCTGGCATGCGTCGGCAGCCACGCGGTCAACGGTGTCGCGGCGATGCACTCCGAACTGGTCAAGACCACCATCCTGAAAGACTTCTACGAGATGTGGCCGGAGCGGTTCACCAATATGACCAATGGGGTGACGCCGCGGCGCTTCATGGGCCTGGCCAACCCGGGCCTGCGCACACTGCTCGACGAGACGATCGGCGAAGGCTGGATGGTCGACCTGGACCGGCTGCGCGAACTTGAGCCGTACGCCGACGAGCCCGCTTTCCAGCGCCGATGGGTCGCGGTCAAACGGCAGAACAAGGCGCGGCTGTCGGATTACGTCGCCGCCCGGACCGGTACCGAACTCGACCCGGACTGGATGTTCGACGTCCAGGTCAAGCGCATTCACGAGTACAAACGCCAGCACCTCAACGTGCTGCACATCATCACCCTGTACCACCGGCTCAAACGGAATCCGGATCTCGATATCGCCCCTCGCGCATTCGTTTTCGGCGGTAAGGCCGCCCCCGGCTACTTCATCGCCAAACGCATCATCAAGCTGATCAACTCGGTCGCCGAGACCGTCAACAACGACCCGGAGATCAACCAACGTCTCAAGGTGGCTTTCGTCCCGAACTTCAATGTTCAGAACGCGCAATTGATCTACCCGGCCGCCGACCTGTCCGAACAGATCTCCACCGCCGGCAAGGAAGCCTCCGGCACCGGGAATATGAAGTTCATGATGAACGGAGCGCTGACCATCGGCACCCTGGACGGGGCCAACGTGGAGATGCGC
>JAHZJY010000394.1 GCA_022600695.1 Actinomycetes bacterium
CCCGGTGATGAACGAAGTGAAGAACCGAACCAACCCGGTGATGAACGAAGTGAAGAACCGAAGATGACACCAGCGAGACATATCGTCGTCGTCGGCATCGGGGCCGACGGCATGCCCGGGCTGTCCGAGAGGTCCCGGCGCGAACTCGGCAGTGCATCCGTGATCTACGGCTCTCCGCGTCAACTCGACCTGCTCGACGGCACGGTGGTCGCACCTCGCCGCCGCTGGCCCAACCCGATGATGCCGGCGCTGGAACGCCTGCTCGAGGAAGAGTCGGCCACGGACATCCATGTGGTCGCCAGCGGCGATCCGTTGCTGTACGGCATCGGGGCCACCCTGATCCGGCTGTACGGCCCCGGGCAGGTAAGGGTGCTCCCGCAGGTGTCGTCGGTGAGCCTGGCTTGTTCCCGGATGGGCTGGACCGCCCACGACACCGAAGTCATCAGTCTCGTCACCGCACCCGTGCACACCGCGGTACGCCGCGGCGGCCGGGCCGTCGTACTGTCCCGCGACGCCGATACCCCCCACGCGCTGGCCAGGGCTCTGACCGAAACCGGTCGCGGCGCTTCGGAATTCACCGTCCTGGAACAGCTTGGCGGCATCGCCGAACGTATCCGCCCCGGCACAGCCGGCAGCTGGGATACCGCCTCTCCCGCCGACGTCAACGACCTCAACGTCATCGCCGTCCGCTATCTACCCGATGAGCACGAGGGCCGAACGCTTCCTGACGAGGTCTTCAGCCACGACGGTCAGATCACCAAACAGAGCATCCGCGCGGTGACACTCGCCGCGCTGTCGCCCCGGCCGGGGGAATTGCTGTGGGATGTCGGTTCCGGTTCAGGCAGCATCGCCATTGAGTGGTGTCGAGGCACACCGGGTTGCCGCGCAGTCAGTTTCGAGATCGACGCGGTACGCCGTGACCGGCTCGTCACGAACGGGCGGGCTTTCGGGGTCGACGTGGAGGTCCGCGGCGCCGCGCCGCAGGAATTCGATGGCGCCGGGACGCCCGATGTGATCTTCATCGGCGGTGGGCTGACGAACAGCGGCCTGGTGCACGCCTGTATCGAGCGACTGCCGGCCGGCGGCCGGTTGGTAGCCAACGCCGTGACCGCGGAATCCGAAGCGCTGCTGGTCCACTGGCGTGCCCGGCGCGGCGGACAATTGCGTCGCTTTCAGCACTACCGTGGCGAGTCGCTGGGTGATTTCACCGGCTGGCGTCCGCTGATGCCGATCACCCAATGGTCTGTGACGATGTGATGGGAATACGGTGACCGTCTACTTCATCGGGGCCGGGCCCGGGGCTGCCGATCTGATCACCGTTCGCGGCCAACGGCTGCTGCAGCGCTGCCGGGTGTGCCTGTACGCGGGCTCGATCATGCCCACCGAACTGCTCGAGTCCTGTCCGCCGGAGGCCCGCATCGTCGACACCGGTCCGCTGACGCTCGACGAGATCATCGACGAATTCACCCAGGCGCACTCCTCCGGCCACGATGTCGCCAGGCTGCACTCCGGCGATCCGGCGCTCTACAGTGCAGTCGCCGAACAGCGCCGACGCCTCGACGCGCTCGGCATCGACTGCGAGATCGTTCCGGGGGTGCCGGCCTTCGCCGCCGCCGCGGCCGCTCTGGGTCGCGAGCTCACCGTGCCGGGGGTTTCCCAGACGGTAACGCTGACCCGGGTCGCCACATTGTCCACAGCCATGCCACCCGGTGAGAACCTCACTGCCCTAGCCGCATCGGGGGGAACCCTGGTGATCCACCTGGCGGCCCACCGCATTGATGCGATCGTCCCGGAGTTGTTGACGGGCGGATACCGGGCCGACACACCGGTGGCCGTGGTCGCTTTCGCCAGTTGGCCTGAGCAGATGGTGCTGCGCGGCACCCTGGCCGATATTGCTGAGCAGATGCATGAAGCCTCGATCACCCGCACGGCGGTAATCGTGCTCGGCGATGTGCTTGTTGCCGAGGGGTTTACCGACAGCTACCTGTATTCGTCGCGTCGCACCCGCGGCACCCGGCACTGATGCGGGTCCTGCTGTTGGGCGGTACCGGAGAAGCCCGCGCACTGGCCGCCCGGTTACACCCGAACATCGATATCGTCAGCTCCCTGGCCGGCCGGGTACCCGATCCGGCGTTGCCGGTCGGCCCGGTCCGGATCGGCGGTTTCGGGGGGGTGTCCGGGCTGCGGAACTGGCTGGTCGACAACGACATCAACGCCGTCGTCGATGCCACCCACCCATTCGCCACCACAATGACCCATAACGGAGCCCGCGCGTGCCTTGAACTGGCGATCCCGCATCTGGTGCTGCACCGACCGCCCTGGGAGACCGGCGGCGCTCTACAGGTGCGATCCGATGTCGAGGCTGCCGAAATCGTTGCCGACAAACAGTATTCCCGGGTGTTCCTGACCACTGGCCGCTCCGGGGTGGCCCCGTTCGCCGCCAGCGGTGCCTGGTTCCTGATCCGGGTGGTGACACCGCCGGACCCGCTGACGTTGCCGCCACACCATCGGGTGCTGCTCTCCCGCGGGCCCTATCGGTACGAAGATGAGCGGGCCCTTCTCACCGAGCAGCGGATCGACGTGCTGGTGACGAAGAACAGTGGGGGAGAGATGACCCGGGGCAAACTGGACGCCGCCCAGGGGCTCGGCATCGACGTGGTGATGATCCAGCGGCCTGCTCTACCACCGGGGTTGGCAGTTGTGCACTCACCCTCCGCCGCCGTGGACTGGGTGCTCGGTCAGCCCGGGTAGCGGCGTGGGGTGAAGACCGTATCGGCGCCCGGTGAGCCGTACCACTGGGTCTGCGACGATCCGACGATGAGCAGGCAACGCATATCCACATCGGCCTGGTCCAGATCGGCCAGCCGAACCACCCTGACCGACTCGGCCGGTCCGGACACATCCCGGCCGATCACCACCGGCGTGCCGGCATCGCGCTGCTCCAGCAGCAAATCCCGCATTGCCGCGACCTGCCAGATACGGGTCTTCGAGGCCGGGTTGTAGATCGCCAAAACCAGATCGGTGGCGGCCGCCGCCGACAGCCGCGCGGCGATCACATCCCAGGGCTTCAGCCGGTCCGACAGGGACAACACCGCGTAGTCATGCCCCAGTGGCGCGCCCACCCGGCTGGCGACCGCCTGGGCTGCCGTCATCGCCGGGATCACCCGCACTCGTACCCCCGGCCACTGTTTGGCCTCCTCGAGGACCGCGGTCGCCATCGCGAATACCCCCGGATCACCGGAGGACACCACCGCCACAGCACGGCCCCGCTCGGCCAGTTCGCAGGCCAGCCGGGCCCGCGCCGGCTCGTCGGTGTTGTCGCTGGGGTGCCGGCGCTGCCCGGTTGCGGGCCGTACCCGGTCCAGATACGGGCCGTATCCGATCAGATCGGTGGCGGCGGTCAACTCCCGGCGGCTCTGCGGCGTCATCCAGTCGGCATCGCCGGGGCCCAGGCCGACCACCGCGACGGTTCCGGCCCGGCCCGGATAACGGGCGGCGCGGCCGTCACCGGGCAGGATCGCCAGCGAGAAATACGGGACATCCGCGTGGTCAACCTCCGCGGCCGGTAAAACCCGTTGCCCGTCGGTGCTGGCCCGCTCGACGTAGAGCGCATCGCCGAGCCGGCCCGATGACGAGAGCGCTTCTCGCACCTGGGTGTAGGTACGCCCGAGTTTCATGATCACCGCGGCGTCGGTGTCGGACAGCCGACGGGCGAGCTCGGCGACCGGCAGCGTGCCGGGCAGTATCGAGAGCACCTCGTCTCCGGTTACCAGCGGTGTGCCGGTCGCCGCCGCGGCCGCACTGACCGACGTCACCCCCGGGACGATCACCGCGTCGAACCGTCGGGTGAGCCGAGTGTGCATGTGCATATACGAGCTGTAGAACAGCGGGTCCCCCTCGGCCAGGAGGGCCACGTCACGCCCGGCCGAGAGATGTCCGGCGATTCGTTCGGCGGCTGTTTCATAGAAATCCCGCATCGCGCCGGCGTAACCGTCGGGATGGTCGGTGGTCTCGGTGGTCACCGGATAGATCAGATGCTCTTCGATCTGGCCCGCACGCAGGTAGGGCTCGGCGATACCGCGGGCGATGCTGCGGCCGTGCCGCGCGCTGTGATACGCCACAACATCGGCCTCGGCGATCACCCGGGCAGCCTTGACGGTCACCAATTCCGGGTCGCCCGGGCCCAGCCCCACCCCGTAGAGGATGCCGCTCATTCGGCGAGCCTCATTCGCTGCCCACGGCTCATTCGGCGAGCCTCATTCGC
>JAHZJY010000395.1 GCA_022600695.1 Actinomycetes bacterium
ACGACCACGACCGCCACGACGACACCCAGCACGACAACCACGACCACGACCACGACGCCCAGCACGACGACGACCACCACCACGCCGACAACCACGACACAGGCCACGACGACGGTGCCGCCGACCACGACGGCGGCACCGACCACCACCGCCGCACCGACCACCACCGCCGCACCGACGACCACGGCGGCCGCGACCACCGTCGAACCGGCGGCGACCACTGTCCAGCCGGCGGCGACCACCGTCGAACCGGCGGCGACCACCGTCCAGCCCGCGGCGACCAACCAGCCGGTCATTACCGAGGAACCGTTGCTGGAGACCGCCCCGGGTCCATTGGAGTAGCGCACCCGGCGCCGGATCGGGTATCCGCTCGATGACGTTATTCGACCTCGCTCGCGCGACGCCCGGCCCGGATGCGATTATGAAACATCGACCCGCACAAGCTACCGACCGGTAACTTGAGTCAAGTTACCCATCGGTAACCGACCTGGAGAGGGACGTCGTGGATACCCAGACGCTCATCCGGCTGAGCATCGGCCTCACCATGACCGCCATCGTCGGCGTGTTCGCACTCAAGCGGGTCCTCTATCTGACGAAGCTCATCAGCTCCGGCCAGCCCACCGCTGACGAGCGCGGCCGCAAAAATCACCTCGGCGAGCGCATCGCCAACCAGGCCCGGGAGGTCTTCGGTCAGACCCGGCTGCTGAGGTGGTCGATCCCCGGTTTGGCGCACTTCTTCACGATGTGGGGCTTCTTTGTTCTGGCGACGGTGTACCTCGAGGCCTACGGGGTGCTGTTCGACCCGAAGTTCCACCTCCCGTTCGTGGGCAGGTGGGCCATCCTGGGCTTCCTGCAGGACTTCTTCGCCGTCGCAGTGCTGATCGGCGTCATCACCTTCGCCATCATCCGGCTGCGCTCCGAGCCCAAGGAGTACGGCCGCTCATCGCGGTTCTACGGTTCGCACACCGGCGGAGCCTGGCTGATCCTGTTCATGATCTTCAACGTCATCTGGACCTACGCGCTGTTCCGCGGCGCCGCAGTGGCCACCGGCAACCTGCCCTACGACAAGGCGGCGTTCTTCTCCCACGCGATGGGCACCCTGCTCAACCCACTGGGCGTGCATACCAACGAGATCATCGAGACCGTGGCGCTGCTGCTGCACATCGGCGTCATGCTGGTCTTCCTGCTGATCGTGCTGCACTCCAAGCACCTGCACATCGGCCTGGCACCGCTGAACGTCACCTTCAAGCGACTTCCCAACGCGCTGGGGCCACTGCTGCCGATGGAGTCCAAAGGCAGCTACATCGACTTCGAGGATCCCGCCGAGGACGCGGAGTTCGGTCGCGGCAAGATCGAGGACTTCACCTGGAAGGGCTATCTGGACCTGACCACCTGCACCGAGTGCGGCCGCTGCCAATCCCAGTGCCCGGCGTGGAACACCGGCAAACCGCTATCCCCCAAGCTCATCATCATGGACCTGCGCGATCACCTGTTCGCCAAGGCGCCCTACATCTTCGGGACCAAGAACGACCCGGAGGACACCGAGGGCGGTCTTGAGCTGACGCACTCCGATGACGAACACCATGTGCCGGAGTCCGGTTTCGGGCGGGTGCCCACCGAGTCGCCGCTGCAGGCCACCCGGCCGCTGGTGGGTGACGCCGCGGCGCTCGGCGTGATCGACCCGGACGTGCTCTGGTCCTGCACCACCTGCGGGGCGTGCGTGGAGCAGTGCCCGGTGGACATCGAACACATCGACCACATCGTGGATATGCGCCGCTACCAGGTCATGATGGAGTCGGAGTTCCCGTCCGAGCTGGCCGGGCTCTACAAGAACCTCGAGACCAAGGGCAATCCGTGGGGCCAGAACTCCAAGGAGCGGCTCACCTGGATCGACGAGGTGACGTTCGACGTGCCGGTCTACGGCAAGGACGTCGACTCCTTCGACGGATTCGAGTACCTGTTCTGGGTGGGCTGCGCCGGTTCGCTCGACGACCGCGCCAAGAAGACCACCAAGGCGGTCGCGGAACTGCTCACCGCCGCCGGGGTGAAGTTCCTGGTGCTCGGCGACGGCGAAACCTGCACCGGGGACTCGGCGCGTCGCTCGGGCAACGAATTCCTGTTCCAGCAGTTGGCATCGCAGAACGTCGAGACACTCAACGACCTGTTCTCCGGGGTGGAACGGGTGGACCGGAAGGTCGTCGTCACCTGTCCGCACTGCTTCAACACCCTGAGCAGGGAGTACCCACAGGTCGGCGGCAGCTACTCCGTGTTGCACCACACCCAGCTCCTCAACCGGCTGGTGCGGGACAAGAAACTGGTGCCGGTGGAGTCCGTCAATGGCGGGCAGGCCGGAACCATCACCTACCACGACCCCTGCTATCTGGGTCGGCACAACCAGGTTTATGACGCGCCGCGTGAGCTGGTGGGCGCCTCCGGTGCCACCCTGACCGAGATGCCGCGGCACGCCGAAACCGGCTTCTGCTGCGGCGCCGGTGGCGCCCGGATGTGGATGGAGGAACACCTCGGCTCGCGGGTCAACCACAACCGTGTGGACGAAGCGCTGACCCTCGATCCCGCCACCATCGCCACCGGCTGCCCGTTCTGCCGGGTGATGCTCTCCGACGGCGTTGGCGACCGCGGCAAAGCCGAGGAGGTCGAGGTGGTCGATGTGGCCCAGCTGCTGCTCGGGTCGCTGGACCGCACCGCCCTCACCCTCCCCGAGAAGGGCACGGCGGCCAAGCTGGCCGCCGCCACCGTCAAGGAGGCCCCGGCTACCAAGCCGGCCACACCCGAGCCGGTTGCAGCGGCAACGGCTGCTGCTGCGCCGGTCACAGAGGCACCGGCCGCTGCTGCGCCGGCGGCCCCCGCGGCACCTGCCAAGGGGCTCGGCATCGCCGCCGGCGCCAAACGGCCCGGCGCCAAGAAGAACGCACCGGCCGCGGCTGAGGCGACAGCCACCACGGCCGCACCCGCTGAGCCGACCGCACCGGCGGCACCCGCCAAGGGGCTGGGCATCGCCGCCGGCGCCAAACGGCCCGGCGCCAAGAAGAACGCACCGGCCGCGGCTGAGGCGACAGCCACCACGGCCGCACCCGCCACACCGGCTGCCGAACCGGCGGCACCCGCCAAGGGGCTGGGCATCGCGCCAGGGGCGCGGCGACCCGGCGCCAAGAAGGCTCCCGCGGCGCCGGCTGAGCAGGCAAAGGCCGCCGCACCTGCGGCAGAGCCCACACCGGCGGCCGAAACCGCCCCGGTCGCCGAACCTGCGACCGACACCACGGCCGGGCCGCCGGTC
>JAHZJY010000396.1 GCA_022600695.1 Actinomycetes bacterium
CGACTTCGGCGGTGCGCTGACCGAATTGGTCAACATCCCGGCCAACACCGTCAACGCCCTGCTCAACGCCTGGCAGGTGCTGGACCTGACAGGTGTGTTGGGACTGTTCGGTATCACGCTGCCCGACGAGGTCACGAGCCTCGGACTGCAGATGGGTGGCCTGCTCAGCCCGGGAGGGGTGGCGCTCGACGCACTCGCCACCGAGGCGGTGATACCGGACCTCGCTGACATCGTCGTCTCCGGGCTGCCGGTCGGCCCGATCGGCGCACTGGTCAGCCTGACCAACTATGTCGCTCGGTCGATCGTGGTGACCCCGCCCGCCGAGACGCTGCCGGTGGAGGAGGAGGCTGCCGAGTCAGTCCTGCCGGAGGCGTTGCCCGACGATAAGGTCGTGCCGGTTCCGCTCGCCAGCGTGGCGGCTGAACCCGCCGCGCCCACGCCGGCCATCGAGGCAGTGCAGGTGGCGGCCACGGCTCCGGCAGCCGAGGTACCGGCCGCCGACGTTGTGGAGGTTGAGAACGCGACAGTTGCCGACGCTGCCACGTCTGCTCCCGCGGTGACCCCGGTAGAGGTCGAGGCACCGGCGAGCGCCCCGGCACAACCGGTCGCCGCCCAGGCCGACACCACCCCGGCCGCACCGCGGACAGCGCGAGCCGGCCGCAGCGGCGACACCGGCGCAAGTGCCTCCACCCCGAAGCGCTCAGCCCGCGGCGCCGCGGCCCGGGGCTGAATCACACGGCCCCGGAATCACGCAACCGCAGACCTGCCCCGCCCGGATCACCCGGCGGGGCAGGTTCGTGTCGCGGCCCGCAATCGCTGCGCCGAGGCATCGTCGACCGGCAGCCGGTAGCCGCGCATCACCTCGATGAACTGGACCGCGTACTGGCACCAGAACGCACTGTTGGGCGGCATCCACGCTCCCGGCGGCTGATCCCCCTTGTCCTGATTGGCATTGCCCGCCACCGCAAGCAGGTTGGCCGGGTCGTTGGCGAACCGGGCGCGCATCCCGGCAGTCCAGTCTCGCGCCCCCATATCCCAGGCGTAAGCCAGTGGCACGATGTGATCGATCTGCACCGAGGCGCCCACCTTGTTACCGCGCATAAACGCGACAGTGGCGTTGGTGTACGGATCACGCAAGGTACCGGTGGCGACCGCCTGTGGGCAGCGCTTCGTTGCCACGGCGGTGGTGTCGACCAGATCCCGGCGCAGGATGTCGTTGCGGGTGTCGCAGCCATTGCCCCCGCCGGGAGCACTGGTGCCGTCATCCCAGGCCGACCCGAACGCCGCACGCCGGTAGTCGTCTCCCCGCACCCGATCCGGAACCACGCTCACTCCGGCGAGCACGTCGGTACCCGCGGTTACCGTCGGGGCTCCGGAACGCGCCGCCGGATCGGTACGGGCGCCCGAGATCACCTGGGCGGCAACCAACACGGCAATCGCCGCGAATGCGGCCAGCCACAGCAGCGATCCGCGTCTCATGCCTTGTCCAGATACTCGATGCGGTCCGCATCGGTGAAAGGCTTCGCCAGGTCGGCCATCCCGGGGTGGTCCGGGTCGGTGGCGTAGAGCGCCTGAGAGAGCCCACGGGCGTCGAGGATGATCTCCTGATGGTCGACGAGCGACAGGAACGTCAGCCTCATTGGCCGCCCGGATTGATTATCCCCCAGCACATCTCCCTCGCGGCGCTCCTGCAGATCCAGCTCGGCCAGCTCGAAGCCGTCCCGGGTGGCGGCCACCGCGCCCAGCCGCTGGCCGGCCTTGGAGTTCTGCGGCAGCCGGGTGGCCAGCAGGCAGAGGCTGTCATGCTCTCCGCGCCCGATACGCCCGCGCAGCTGATGCAACTGGCTGATCCCGAACCGGTCGGCGTCCATCACCACCATCACCGTCGCGTTCGGTACGTCGACGCCGACCTCCACGACCGTGGTGCAAACCAGCACGTCGATCTCCCCGGCCCGGAAGGCAGTCATCACCTTCTCCTTCTCCTCGGCGGGCAGCCGCCCGTGCATCAGCCCCAACCGCAGTGCGGCCAGTGCCCCCCCGCGTAGCAGGTCGAAGAGGGCGACGACGGTGACCGGCGGGGGTCCGCCCTCGCCGTTGCCGGGCGTATCGCTCTCGTCGATCCGGGAGGCCACCACATAGGCCTGTCGGCCTCGCGCCACCTCCTCAGCAATGCGCTGCCAGGCCCGCTGCAGCCACTGCGGCTTCTCGGTGACGAAGATCGTGTTGGTGGTGATCGCCCGGCGGCCGTGGGGCAGTTCGCGCAGCGTCGAGGTCTCCAGGTCGCCGAAGACGGTCAGCGCCACGGTGCGTGGGATCGGGGTGGCGGTCATCACCAGTAGGTGTGGCGTCAGGCCGTCGGGAGCTTTGGCGCGCAGCCGATTCCGTTGCTCGACGCCGAATCGGTGCTGCTCGTCGACCACCACCATGCCGAGATTGGCGAACTCGACGGTGTCCTGCAGCAGTGCATGCGTGCCGATCACGATTCCGGCCTCGCCGGCGGCCACCTCATCGCGCACCTGACGCTTCTCGGTCGTCGTCATGGATCCGGTCAGCAGCGCCACCCTGGTCGCGCCCTCGGCTCCGCCGAGTTGGCCGGCCATGGCGAGCGGGCCCAGGATGTCGCGGACCGACCGGGCATGCTGGGCGGCAAGGACTTCCGTCGGAGCCAGCAGCGCGCACTGGTATCCGGCATCGACCATCTGCAGCATCGCCAGCACCGACACAATGGTCTTGCCGGAGCCCACCTCGCCCTGCAACAGCCGGTGCATGGACGTCGTCGTGGTCAGTTCCGCGGAGATCTCCTCGAGCACCTCGCACTGGCCGGCGGTCAGGTCGAAGGGCAGCTGGGTCCTCATGGCTTGGAGCAGTCCGTTCGGACGGATCGGTGCGGGCGGGCCGGTGTCGGCGAGTTCGCCGTGGCGGCGCTGGGCCAGCGCCCACTGCAGGCCGACGGCCTCGTCGAACCTCAGCCGTTCCCGCGCCCGGTCCCGTTCAGGCGCCTTCTCAGCGGTGTGAATATCCCGCAGAGCGGCGTCCTCAGTGACCAGATGGCGTTGCTGCACAGCGCTTTCCGGTAGCGGCTCGGCGATCGGGTCCAGTACGTTGAGCACCTGCCGGACACATGCGTAGATATCCC
>JAHZJY010000397.1 GCA_022600695.1 Actinomycetes bacterium
CCATACCTTCGCGGTGGTCACACCCAACGGGACACTCGGCGCGCGAAAGGACACCCTGATCGTGCTGCCCGGCCAGTCGACGACGATCGCGATCCTCGCCGACAATCCCGGATACTGGCCGCTGCACTGCCACAACGCCTACCACGCCGAGGCCGGCATGATGACCACCTTCGACTACCTGGGTTGAGAACCGGCCGCCGGTTCCAACTCGGTCGTCAGCGCGGAGGCGGCAACCGTCAGCATCAAATCTTCGGGTACCAGCCGATCAGTGGACTGGCGCCTCCGCCCGGCATCAGACCAATCAGAGGACAGACCTCCAGCCCGTGACAAAGTAAGTTGATCGACATGTCTCAAACCTCTATCGGTGCCCGGATGGGGGCCGGCCTGGCCGCGGCGGCAGTGGCCCTGGGGGTCACCCAACTGGCCGCCGCATTCTTCTCCCCGGCTGCTGATTCCCGCACCGCCGTCGGCACGTCGGTGATCAACCTGACCCCGGGCCCGGTCAAGGAATGGGCCATCCAGACCTTCGGCACCGCGGACAAGACCTTCCTGACCGTGATGGTGCTCGTCGTCATCGCCGTCCTGGCGGCATCATCAGCCATCTGGGAGCGCTCGCGAATTCCACTGGGCAGCATCGTTCTTGCCGGAGCCGGCCTACTGGGCTGCCTGGCCGTACTGAGCCGCCCCGGAGCGGCAGCGGCCGATCTCATCCCCACCCTGCTGGGTACGGCCAGCGGAATCGCGGGGCTGCGACTGCTGACCTCTGATCGGATTAGGGAACAGGACCCCACCGAAACCCCCGACCCCGGGCGGCGCCGGTCACTGCTGACCCTGGGGTTCGTCGGAGCAGGCGCTTTGAGTGGGGTGGTCGGCACCGTTCTGACCCGTCAGCGACGTTCGGTGGCCGCTGACCGCGACAGCTTCGCCCTGCCGAAGCCTGCTTCCCCGGCACCAGCGATTACCCCCGACGTTCAACCCGACGCTACCGGGCTGCCGCGATTCATCACCCCCAACAATCAGTTCTACCGAATCGACACCGCGCTCAACGTGCCGCAGGTGTCCCGGGAAGACTGGAAGCTGCGCGTCCACGGCATGGTCGACAGGGAGGTCACCTACAGCTACGCCGATCTTGAACAGTTCGAGGCGGTCCAAGCGGCCGTGACGCTGACCTGCGTGTCCAATCCGGTGGGCGGGAATCTCATCTCCAACGCCATGTGGACCGGCTATCGGGTCCGAGACCTGTTGCGGCGCAGCGGGGTCAGTCCCGATGCCGACATGGTCCTGTCCACCTCGGTGGACGGCTTCACCGTCGGCACCCCGGTGGAGGCCCTCACCGACGACCGGGACGCGATGCTGGCGATCGGGATGAACGGGGTGCCGCTGCCCGTCGAGCACGGCTATCCGGCCCGGTTGGTGGTGCCGGGTCTGTACGGTTTCGTTTCGGCCACCAAGTGGGTGGTGGACCTGGAGCTGACCCGGTTCGACCAGGCTGAGGCATTTTGGACCAAGCGCGGCTGGTCGGCAAAGGCCCCCATCAAAACCCAATCGCGGATCGACATCCCGCGCGATGGTGCGCGGGTGTCCGCCGGTGCGGTCACCGTCGGCGGGGTTGCCTGGGCGCAACACCGCGGCATTGAGGCCGTCGAGGTCCGCATTGATGACGGGCCCTGGCAGCCTGCCACTCTCGGCGCTGCCTACTCCAAGGACACCTGGCGGCTGTGGACCTTCGACTGGCAGGCCGACAGCGGCCCGCACACTCTGACCGTCCGGGCCACCGACGACACCGGCGCGGTGCAGACCGAGCAACCGAGCGCACCTGCGCCGGACGGCGCTTCTGGTTGGCCGTCCATCTCCATCGAGGTGCGTTAGAGGGGTCAGGCGGGTTGCAGCCGTTTTGAATCTGAATCATCGGGCACCGTCACGGTCACCACAACTCCTCCGCCCGATCGTCGGCTGAAGTGCACCGCCCCGCCGGTGGCTTCCACCCCGACGATCAGCGACGACAACCCGATATGGCCTTCGGCGACACGCGGAGCCAGGATTTCCGGGTCGAACCCGATTCCGTTGTCGGCGACCCGCAGCACCGTTTCCCGGCCTGCGTGAAGCAGCGTGACCTCAAGCTCGGTAGCGTGAGAATGCTTATGCGCGTTCGCCAATAGCTCGCGGGCCGCGCGGTAGACCAGTGCCTGCGATTCGGGGCGCTCCACCTCGTCCACATTCAGCTGGATCGGGGTTCCCCAGCGCTGTTCGTCCCGATGGGCAAGTTCACGAACCGCCGCGGTAAGACCCACCTGCGCCAACACCTGCGGATGCAGGGTGCTGACCGTGGTCCGCAGAGCGGTGACGGTCTCCCGAAGCGCAGCATCGAGCCGCTCGAAACCATCCTGGTTCGGGTGTTCCCGAAGCTCGTCGAGGTCCAGCCGTGCGGCGAGCAGATTCTGTAACGGACCATCGTGAAGTTGCTCTGACAACTCCTGTTTACTTCGCTCATCGGCGCGCATCGACTCCGCGACCAAGCGCCGCCGGACGTCGAGCAACCTGAGCACCCGCTCTCGGCGACGGGCCAGGGTGAATGACAACGCCGTAATCGCAGTGGCCAACCACAACAGGCACCCCACCTGGACGTACACCAGCGCCGGGATGCTGTCGCCCATCTTCTGCTCGGTGGTGGCGTAGGCGGCCCAGACCAGGAGGTAACCGAACGCGGTACTGAGGCCCAGAACCGCGGTGATGAGCGGGCTGTCGAGGAAGGCCACCGAGATCGGCAGCAGGAAGAAGATCGGGTAGAGCGAGATGGTCGCCGGTCCGGAGATCACGCACAGGGCCAGCACGATAGCGACGTCGGCGAAGGTGGAGGCCCGGGCGTACCACCATCGGCCGGGCCAGATCAGCACGAGGACCAGCCAGGCAACCGCCGCGATCGCATAGCCGACGAGAACCGCGTCGAACAGCATCTGATTGCGGTGCTGGACGTGACTGAAGTGGACTAGCAGCGCAATCAGTGCGATCAGCACCAGCCGTAGGGATGATCGAATCCGTACCGGGTCACTGGTCAGGAAATCCAACGCGCTGCTGACGAGTCGTCCCATGTGCCTAGTCCAGAAGTCCCCGGCGCATCGCCTCGGCGACCGCCGCCGCACGATCACTCACGCCCAGTTTCTCGTACAGCCGTTGCACGTGGGTCTTGACCGTCGACGGTGCCAAGAAGAGTTGCTTGGCGATCGTCGGGATACTGGACCCGCCGGCGATGAGACCGAGAACTTCCCGTTCCCGGCCGCTGAGGGTCGGGCCGGTCGGCTCGGAGCGCCGACGGATTTCAGCTGCCAGGCCCGACGCCAGTTCCGGCGCGACGATATCGCGGCCCTGTGCGCAGTCGATGACGGCGTTGACGATCTCCGACCGCGACGACTCCTTGGGCAGATAACCGGCCGCACCCTGTTGTAAGGCCTGGTACACAATGGCCGCGTCGCTGTTCGCCGACACCAGCAGTACCCGAGTGGACAGCTCATCGCGCAACACCGCGGCCGCCACCTGGGCTCCGTCCATACCCGGCATCTGGTGATCCAACAACGCCACCTGCGGTACGTGCTCCTTGATCGCGGCCAGCGCCGAGAGTCCGTCGTTGGCCTCTGCGACGACCTCGACCAGGCCACTGCTGGTCAGCGCGCGAACCAGACCATCCCGGAACAGCGGGTGATCATCTGCCACGATCGCCCGCACCTTCTGGTTGTTGAACGTCTCCCGCACCCGCCGATCGTCGCACAGCCTCCCCCGATCGGCGGACAAACACCCCAGCCGGGCAATCAGCCGACAAGCCGACGGAACAAGCCGCCACCAGCGGCCAGAGTCGACTTACCGGCCGGCAACGCGGCCACCACGACCCAGGAGAACGACATGACCACCACCCGCACCGCTCGAATCACCGCCGCCCTGGCCGGATTCAGCGCCACCGCCGGCATCTTCGCCGGCATCCTCGTCGGCACCGCCGCCGAGGCCACCGCCACCCCGACCGCCGGCCAGTGCACCCAATCCGCGCAAGTCACGCACCAGGACAACAATCGCCTCAGCCGCAACGCACAGGTTCAGGGCAGCACCTTGATCAATGGTCACTCGTCCCACGCCCCGGTGAGCTGCTTGAGTCACTGAGCCTGACATGACCGGCCCGCGACCAACCCCGGGGTTCATCCGTAGCGCACTTTCTCGCGATGGAACGTCGCTGCGGAACATCTCCCGCACCAACAGGCGGTCGTACAGCCTCCCCCGATCGGCGGACCGCCGCCCCCTCCCCGCAATCAACCGAAGGGCCGACGGAACAAGCCGTCACCAGCGGCCAGAGTCGAGTTACCGGCCGGCAACGCGGCCACCACGACCCAGGAGAACGACATGACCACCACCCGCACCGCTCGAATCACCGCCGCCCTGGCCGGATTCAGCGCCACCGCCGGCATCTTCGCCGGCATCCTCGTCGGTACCGCCGCCGAGGCCACCGCCACCCCGATGGGCGGCCAGTGCACCCAATCCGCACAAGTCACGCACCAGAGCAACAGTCGCCTCACTCGCAGCGGGCAGTTCCAGGGCAACCGGCCCGCACCCCACGCGCCGGTGAGCTGCTTGAGCCACTGAGCCACTGAGCCACTGAGCCACTGAGCCCGACAGAACAGGTCCGCGACGGCTCCGAAACAGCGGGACGTCGTCGGCCACGACCGTCCCGACCGCACCAGTCACGTCACTGGTGCCGCTTCACCCCATCAACAGGTGGTCGCACAACCTCCCCCGATCGGGGGACCACCACCCCATCCGGGCAATCAACCGATGAGCCGACGGAACAAGCCGTCACCAGCGAGCAGAGTTGAGTTACCAGCCGAGAACGCGGCCACCACGACCAAGGAGAACGACATGACCACCACCCGCACCGCTCGAATCACCGCCGCCCTGGCCGGATTCAGCGCCACCGCCGGCATCTTCGCCGGCATCCTCGTCGGTACCGCCGCTGAGGCCACCGCCGCCCCGATGGGCGGCCAGTGCACCCAGTCGGCACAGGTCACGCACCCGAGCACCGATCGGCTCAACCCCCTCACCCGCGTATGGCAGGTTCAGGGCAACATGCCCGCACCCAAAGCCCCGGTGAGCTGCTTGAGCCACTGAGCTACTGAGCCCGGCAACACAGGCGCCCTGAATGCTCCCGGCAAGAAGATGCAGCAACAGGCCTTGCCCTTTTAGTCGGAGGCCACCTGCGGCTCGCTGGTGGCGCGGCGCCACCATCAGCTCCGTCTGCGGACCAGGAATATCGCACGCAGGCTCGGAAAAGGCTTGCCAACAGTAGTTTTCAGAGAAGCAGTGACCCGGTTTCCCGTGAGGAGAACCATGACCGTACCGCAGGTTCGTTATAGGGTCCGGCGATGATCGTGGCGCTGGTGGTGTCGGTGGTGCTGGTATTCGTGATGGGCGTCGCCATCCAGCGGGGCAACACCTGCACGGTGGTCGCGATCGACGACATCGTGCATCGGCAGTCCTGGGACCGGCTGCTGGCCATCATCTACGCGTGGTTCCTGGTGGCCGGCGGCCTGGCCTTGCTGGCGGTGACCGTCGGTCTGCGGCCGGCCGCAGAGGTGGTGCCGGTGACCCTGTGGTCGGTGGTCGGTGGGCTTCTGCTCGGCATCGGGGCGGTGGTGAACGGTGCCTGCACCACCGGAACGATCGCCCGGATCGGTTCCGGCGAGTACGCCTTCGGGCTGACCCTGGTCGGGTTCTACCTCGGATGCCTGATCGCCCCCCAACTGTTCGGCCGACTGAACACCACCCACGTCACCTCAGCGCCGGGCCTCACGTCCCTGGACTACCCGGTGCCGGCGCTGATCGGCCTGGGGGGCGTCGTTGCGCTGACCGTCTACCGACTTGTCACCGGCCCACATGAGAGCTTCCGCGAGTTCCTGCGCAACGCATGGGATCCGAGGACGGCGACCTTCATCATCGCGTTGCTGTTCGTCGCGCTTGTACAACTCCTCGGGCCGTGGGCCTACACCGACCTGCTGGGCGACGTCTCCATCGGTGTCAGTGAACTGGCTTTCGAACGGGTCGCCCTTCTGCTCGCGTTACTCGCCGGTGCGGTGGTCGCCGGACGGTCGATGAGGGGCACCAAACTGATCGGCCCGCTCGCACCCCGAGCCATCCGGTGCTTTGTCGGCGGGGTGGTTATGGGAGCCGGATTCTCCCTCGCACCAGGGGCATTCGACGGCCTCACTCTCTACGGTCAACCTCTGCTGCTGCCGTTCGCGTGGGTGGCGATGGGCGCGTCCTACCTGTCGATCCTGCTCGGGGTCCTCTATCTGCGGTCCCGATTCGGAGCTCGAATCAAGGCGCTGCGCGGTTAAGTCGGGGATCGCACCACTGGACCGCAAATCCTGATTAATCAGTTCCTCTACTTCTCATACACGGATCAAGACCGCCTTTTCCACCGTAGTATCGGAGAAGTCAAAATCGACTTGGGATGGTCACTCCGTGACGCTGGTTCGGATCAGGGACGCCGCCGCGCTGCTCGGCGTCAGCGATGACACCGTGCGGCGGTGGATCGACGGCGGCGGCCTCACCGCGGAGAAGGACGCAGCGGGCCGGCTGGTCGTCCCCGGCCGGGTGCTGGCTCAGTTCGCCCGCGAACACGCAACACCCACCCCGGATCCGTTGGCCGTCGGGAGTTCCGCGCGTAACCGATTCGTCGGCATCGTCACCCGGCTCATCGCCGACGGGGTGATGGCCGAGGTCGAGATCCAGTGCGGCCCGCACACCGTCGTCTCATTGATGAGCAGACAGTCCGCTGAACATCTCGGGCTGGAGGTCGGCTCCCTGGCCGTTGCCGCGGTCAAGGCCACCACCGTGGTCGTCGAAGTCCCCAAGGACACCGCATGACGCCGCGGGCACTGCCCCCGACGATCGCGGCCATCGGCATCGCGGTAGCGGTGACGGCATGCTCGACCCCCCCTTCCACCCCGATGTCGGTCGGTCCGGCGGCCGGCGCGAACGGCGATATCACCGTCTTCGCCGCCTCCTCGTTGGCGTCCGTGTTCACCACGCTCGCCCGGCAATTCGAGAGGGCGCATCCGGGCACCAACGTGAGGTTCAGTTTCGCCGGTTCCACCGCCCTGGTCGCCCAACTCACCGCGGGTGCTCCGGCGGATGTGTTCGCGGCGGCTGACGAGGCGACGATGGGCGCGGTCGTGGAAGCCGGACTCATCACCGGCACACCGGCAGTGTTCGCGACCAATACCCTCACCATCGTCACAGCGCCGGGCAACCCGCAGGGCATCAACGAATTCGCCGACCTGGCCGGGCCGGGAATCTCGGTGGTGCTCTGCGCACCGCAGGTTCCCTGCGGTGCCGCGAGCGTGGACCTCGAAGAGGTGACCGGGGTGAGCCTCACCCCGATCAGCGAGGAGTCCACCGTGACCGATGTGCTGGGCAAGGTCACCGCCGGGCAGGCGGACGCCGGACTGGTCTACGTGACCGATGCCGAGGATGCGGGCGAGAAGGTCACCGCCGTCGCCATCCCGGAGTCCGGCCAAGCCGAGAACAGCTACCCGATCGCGCTACTCGGTGAGTCCCGGAACCTGACCGGGGCAAAACTTTTCGTGGAAATGGTCACCGGGCCGACCGGTAGAAAGGCCCTGGCCGGCGCGGGTTTCACGGTCCCATGAGACCCGGACGGCCAGCCGGCCGCCGGGTCGCCATCGGGCTGCCGGCCTGGATCTATCTGCCGGCATCGGTGGGCGCGGCGCTCGTCGTCATCCCACTGGCGGCGATTCTGCTCCAGATCGACTGGAGATATTTCATCCCCCTGATCACCTCGGAATCCGCCCGCGCGGCGTTGCTGCTGAGTGTCAAGACGGCAACCGCGAGCACCGGGCTGTGTGTGCTGCTCGGCGTTCCGATGGCCATCACCCTTGCCCGCGCAAACTTTCCCGGACTGAGATTCCTGCGGGCTGTCGTCCTGCTTCCCCTGGTGCTCCCACCGGTGGTCGGAGGTCTCGCTCTGCTGTATACCTTCGGCCGGTACGGCTTGCTGGGCCGCTACCTTGAGGCCTTCGATATCCGGATCGCCTTCACCACGACAGCGGTCGTGTTGGCCCAGACCTTCGTCTCCCTTCCGTTCCTGGTGATCAGCCTGGAAGGCGCCCTGCGCTCGTCCGGCA
>JAHZJY010000398.1 GCA_022600695.1 Actinomycetes bacterium
TTCACCCTGTCCCACCGGCTGCTGTCGTTCCCGTCCCCGGTGGTCGCCGCCTGCACCGGGCACGCGATCGCCATGGGCTCGTTCCTGGCGGGCAGCACCGATCACCGAATCGCCGCTCCCGGCTACACCTTCCAGGCCAACGAAGTGGTGAACGGGATGGTGCTGCCCTACGCGGCGCTGGAGATCATGAAACTGCGGCTCACCCCGTCGGCCTACCAGCAGGCCGTCGGGCTGGCCAAGCCGTCCGCCGGGGAGGCCGCGCTGGCCGCCGGCTGGGTCGACGAGATCGTCGCGCCCGAGCGGGTGCTGGACCGGGCGATCGAGGCGGCCCGCGAGTTCGCCGCGCTGCCCGCCCAGGCCCACTTCGGCTGCAAGATGCGCGGCCGCGAGCAGGCCCTCGAGGCGATCAAGACGAGCACCGCCAACGTCGACACCGAGTTCGGCCTGGCCTGACGGCCGACGACGGCATCGCGCAGCGGCGGGAACGGTAGGTCGGCGAGGTCTCGGCCGTGGGGGCCATCGCAGCCGCACCCGCTATTGAATACGGTTGTCATTATCGACCGTTGGCGGTACGGTCGGGCCACGGCTTGTCGAGAACCGTTTTCAATAAAAGCGAGGGGGCTGGATGTCCGAACCGAGGGCGACACGGTCCACGACGGTCCGCCGGTTCGGCCCGCTGATCGGCCTGCCCGACGACGTCGGGGAGGCCATCGACGCGATGGACACCGGGACGGTGCTACTCAGCGTTCCCCTCGTGGACGAGGTCATCCAGATCGGCGCCGAGCGCACCCTGACGATCGGCACCATCGAGGTCACCAAGACCCCGTCGACGATGACGGTGCGGCGCACCGACGGCACACCACTGCAGGCCGAGATTTTGCATCGCCTCGATCGCGGTGCCGAGGTACGGATGCCCGCGTTCGCCGAACCGGTGGACGTGCTGCGCCTGCGCCGCCTACCGGGTGCCGACGGCTCCCGACGGTGGGCCGTGTGCGCGGGTGCGCCGCTGCGGCGGATCGCCGACCTCGGTCAATTCGTCACGACGATCACCGCATTCGGCCGGGCGAAGCAGTGCCGGAGCCAGTGCTGCCGGGACGCGGCCGCAACGGCCTGAGGTCACGACTCCCCGGCGATCCAGGCCTTCGCCTCCTCCACCCCGCCGGCCGGGAAGTGCCGGATCTCCGCGGAGACGAAGTGTGCGGCGAGGCGCTCGGCGGCGTCGCCGAGATGGGAGTCGGTCACCAGGGCGACCTTCTTGACATGCTTCTGGTGGTCACGGACGAAGCGCAGGTGGGTGACCAGCGCCCCGAAACTGTCCCAGCCCGGGAAGCGCGGCGCGTCGATGATCAGGCCCGCGAGGTCGCCGTGCCGGTCGATCTGCGGGTCGACAGCCGCGGCCAGGGCGGCGAAATCGCTTTTCTCCAGCGCCGATTCCGGGCGCACGGTCAGGACGGCGGTGGCGGGGTCGAGGTGGTAGTCGATCATGACCACCATCCTCGCACTCCCCGCAGCTACAGCGCGGCCTCCCAGTCGAGCAGGCGGCGGGCCAGTTCCGGGCCGGCGTCCTCCTGGATGAAGTGCCCGGCCCTGATCCGGGCGTGTGGCTGGCCGGCGGCCCCCGGGATGTGGGCGATCAGCGGGGCGTCGGCCTTGCCCAGGATCGGGTCGCGGTCGCCGAAGACGCACAGTGTGGGCTTGGTCCAGCGGCCCAGCACCTCCCAGGCGGCGCGGTTGGCCGGAATGGCCGGGTCGCTCGGCGAGGTGGGAACCAGTTGCGGGAAGGCCCGGGCGCCGGCCTGATAGCTCTTGTTCGGAAACGGCGCGTCATAGCCGGCCCGCACCGCCGGCGACAGCGCATGCACCGTGCCGACACCGACCAGACGTCCGGCCGGCAGCAGCGGGGAATGTTTGGCGAAGCCCCGCCAGATCTTGAACGCCGGCGGCGCGGGCCGGTCGCCGATCGGCAGAAAACCGTTGGCGATGAACAGCTTGGCGAACCGGTCGTCATGCTCGGCGGCCAGCCGCAGCCCGATCAGCGAGCCCCAGTCCTGAACCACGACGGTGATCTCGCGCAGGTCGAGTGCACCCAGCCAGGACGCCACCCACTCGACGTGACGGTGGTAGGTGTAGGCCTGCAGCCGGGTGGGTTTGTCGGACCGGCCGAAACCGATCAGATCCGGTGCCAGCACACGATGTCCGGCCGCGGCCAGCGGACCGATCATGGTGCGGTACAGGTAACTCCAGGTGGGCTCGCCGTGCAGCAGCACCACCGGGGTGCCGTCCCGGGGCCCCTCGTCGAGATAGTGCATCCGCAGCGGTGGGGCGCCCGCGGCGGTGACGTCCAGGTAGTGCGGGTCGAAGTGGTAGCCGTCCAAACCGGCGAACCGGTCGTCGGGGGTGCGCAGGAAATCCATACCCCATCTAAGCAGTGACGGAGGATTCGGCCTTTCTCGGACGGACCCAGATATCGCCCTCCAGGTTGCCGGGCAGGCCGGCGTCGGCGGCGATGAACACCGGGTCCAGTCCGGCACCGACCTGCTTCTGGTAGTCGCGCAGGGCGGCGAACGCCCACCGGCCCAGCAGCACGATCGCCACCAGGTTGACGATGGCCATCAGGCCCATCGAGATGTCGGCCAGCCCCCACACCGCATCGAGCCGGGCCAGCGCCCCGATCCCGATGGCGATGAGCACCAACACCCGGAAGACGTTGATGGCCCGATACTTCGCGCCCAGGAAGAACAGGTTGATCTCGGCGTAGACGTAGTTGCCCAGCACCGACGAGAAGGCGAAGACGAACACCAGCACGGTCATCAGCCAGGTGGTCCAGCCACCCAGTCCGGCGGCGACCGCCGCCTGGGTCAGCGACGCTCCCTCCATCTTGGTCGGGGTACTGGGGTCATAGATCTCCGGGCCGGACACCAGAATGATGAACGCCGTCGCCGAACAGATGACGATGGTGTCGACGAAGACCCCCAGCGACTGGATCAGGCCCTGTTTGATCGGGTGCGACACGGTGGCGGTGGCGGCCACGTTGGGGGCGCTGCCCATCCCGGCCTCATTGGAGAACAGCCCGCGTTTCACACCGTTGAGCATCGCCGCGGCGATCCCCCCGGTGAACCCGCCGGCCATCTCGTTGATACCGAACGCCCCGCCGATGATCTGACCCAGCACATCCGGGACGGCGGTGATGTTCACCGCGACGATCAGCAGGGCCAGGCTCACATAGGCCAGGGCCATCAGCGGCAGCACCACTTCGGCGACCTTGGCCACCCGCCGCACACCACCGAACAGCACCGGCGCGGCCAGCACCAACAACCCGATGGTGGTGTACTGCTGTTCGATCTCGTAGGTGTGGTTCAGCACATCGGAGATGGCGTTGGCCTGCACCATGTTGAAGGCGAAGCCGAAGGTGAACACCAGCAGGACCGCGAAGAGCATGCCGGCCGGCCGCGACCCCAGGCCGCGCTGGATGTAGAAGGCGGGGCCGCCGCGGAAGGTGCCGTCCGCGGCCCGCACCTTGAAGATCTGGCCGAGGGTGGCCTCGATCAGGGCGGTGGCCATCCCGATCAGCGCCACCACCCACATCCAGAAGATGGCCCCCGGCCCGCCGACCGTCAGCGCGATCGCAACACCGGCGATATTGCCGGTGCCGACCCGCGAGGCCAGGCCCACACAGAACGCCTGGAAGGACGAGATGCCGTCGGCGGTGGCGCGGGAGTTGCGCAACTGGCCCAGCATCCGTTTGAAGTACCGGAACTGGACGAACCGGGTGCGGATGGTGAAGTAAACGCCGGCCGCCACCAGGAGGTAAACCAGAACGTAGGTGTACAGGACCCGGTTGGTCGGATCGATCAGAACGTTCTGAATGAAATCCATCGGCGCCTCCTGTACGGATTCGCGAATCCTCCCACTTCAGTCGGTTTTGTGCAGTCCAAGCAGTTGCCCGGGCACCCAACGAAGGGGAAGGTCAGGTGTCGCTCGCCCCCCGCTGGTACGGGGGGGACCGCAGCGGGTCCGTCAGGGCCCGGGCGCGCCCAGGGCTTCAGCCGCCGGGGGCGGTGGCGGCGAGGCATGATTCGGCGACAGCGCGCTGCCCTTGACCCAGTCACTCCACGGGACCGACCAGTAGCCGCCGTTCGCCGGCGTCAGCGGCGGACCACCGGTGTAGCGCACCTCCACGATGTCGCCCGGCTGCACCATGTCGTGATACCACTTGGCATTCTCGCCGTTGAGGTTCAGGCAACCGCTCGAGAGGTTGGTGTTGCCCTGCGCCCACAGGGTGTCGTCGAGGTGGTGCAGATAGATGCCGTCGGTGCTGATCCGGGTCGCCCAACCGATCTCACGCTTGTAGCTGACCGCCGAGCCGGCCGGCACCCCGTAGGTGGCCGAGTCCATGGTGATCGTCGCAGCCTTGTCCAGCACGGTGTAGACACCCGGCGGAGTCCACCAGGCGAACGTCTTGTCCCCGATGGTCGTGGTGCCGCCGCGGCCCATCGACGTCGGCATGGTCCGGACCAACCGGCCGTTGTCGAAGACGCTGACCTGTTTGGTGATGTCATTGGCCACCGCGATGCGGGCGTCACCGATGGTGAGGTTCGCCTTGGCATCAGCCTGACCGTAAAGCCCCTCACCGAGTTCGAGACCGAACGTGTTCAGTTCCACGCTGATGCGGGTACCGGCCCGGTAGTAGTTCTGCGGCCGCCACTGCGCGACGGTATCGCTCACCCAGTTCCAGGAGCCCTCTACCGGCGGATCGGTGCGGACGATCATGTTCTTCTCGGCGAGCGCCTTATTGGTGATCGCCTCGTCGTAGTGCGCCACGATGACGGTGCCGATGCCGTAGCGGGCGTTCTCGTTCGGGGCGAATCCGCCCTGCACCTCGATATAGGGGTGCACATAGTTGTTGGGCACCAGGGTCTGGAAGTTGGTGGTCCGCGCCAACGGCACGCCGCTGTTGCTCTTGCTGTTCACCGACAGGGTGTAGTTCCGGGCGAATGCGAGCCGTTCGGTGGGCACCCAGGAGGTGCGGTCCTGCGACAGTTTGCCCTCGACCGCGTTGCCCCAGTCGTCATACAGCGATACGTCGGTGATTCGGCCGTCGAGGACATCCACGACCGGTGTGGTCAGCGGGTTGATCTTCTGGGCGCCGTCGAAGGGCGACACCCCCAGAACCGGCGGCGTGGGCGGGGCCGGTCGCACCGGCGCGGCCGCGGTCGCGGTGGGGGTCTTGCAGCCGTCCGCGCAACCGGGGAACCCGGCGACGTCGCTGACCAGCACACCGGCCAGCAATGCCACCACCACGGCCGTGGCCGTGCGGGTACGACGGGTAAAGCTCACCGAAACTCACTCCAGCAGTTGTTGTGTCTACGTTGTGCCCCCGGGTCAGACGTCACCGTTGACTCCCCGAATCATAATCATATTCTGAGGATGCTCCGAACAGCCTGACCGGACCCGCGGGACGCGGAATCAGCAAACACCGCCCACCGCGGCACCGCACCGCACCGACGTCCGACGTGGGCGGCGTTTCGGGGTGTGAGGTATCGCACCCGCCGGGCACCGATCCCGGGTGCTACGGTTAGCCCCAAGTCGGTCACACACCAGTGTCACCGACACGTCGTGGAACATTCATTCCACCGGCACCGCTTCGGATCGGACCCTGTCTCGGGCCCCTACCGGACCGCAGCGCCGAGGTTGTTTGATGAGTGCGCCCCAGCGCAACACGTCTCGCGGCGATCGACATTGCCTCCCGGCAATCTCGCCACCCTTGTGCTTGGCAGCCGAGTCGTATCGTGCGCCCGGGCACAGCTGATGCCTGAAAGGCACCAA
>JAHZJY010000399.1 GCA_022600695.1 Actinomycetes bacterium
AGGATTTACGGAGGTCCTGCAGTTCCCGGATGCGGTCCTTGGCCCAGCCCTCGGCCTCGAGTTCCGGGGTGACGGTGTCGTCGAGGACCACCAGGCCGGTCCCGCCGGGCAGGGCCGCGGTACATCCCGGATCGGCGGCGACGAGCTTCGAGTCGTACTCGTCCGCAGTCAGCGTCACAGCACCGGCGGTGAGCGTGCCGTCGGCGTTGAGCGCTCCCAGACCGGCCTTGACCGCCTTGATGGCCTCCTGGACGGCCTTGCCCAGCCGAGGCCCTGCCGCGCGGGCGTTGACAGTCAGGTCGAACCGGCCGTGCGCGGCGATATCGTCGGTCAACTCGACGGCCTTTACGTTGAGTTCATCCGCGATCAGACCCGCGAAAGGCCGAAGCCTCTCAGGATTCTCCACCGCCACCGTGAGTTCCGGCAGCGGCAGACGCACCCGCAATTTCTTCGCCTTCCGCAGCGAGGACCCCGCGGAGCACACGTCGCGCACCTGATCCATCGAGGCCACCAGTGTGGGGTCCGCGGGCAGTACACCGGCCTCCGGCCAGTCGGCCAGATGGACCGACCGACCGCCGGTAAGACCGCGCCAGATCACCTCGCAGGCCATCGGCAGCAGCGGGGCCGCCAGTCGGGTGGTGACCTCCAGCACCGTGTGGAGCGTGTCGATCGCGTCATCGTCCTCCTCCCAGAACCGGGAACGCGACCGTCGGACGTACCAGTTCGTCAGCGCCTCAGTGAACTGCCGCAACTGCTCGCAGGCACCGGAGATATCGCAGACATCCATGGTCGAAGTGAGATCGTCGCGCAAAGCCGCCAGCTTCGCCAGGATGTAGCGGTCCAGAACATGCGCCGAATCAACCCGCCACGTCCCGATCTTCGGAGCATAGAGCGACAGGAAGCTGTAGGCGTTCCACAGCGGTAGCAGAACCTGACGTACACCCTCGCGGATGCCCTGCTCGGTGACCATCAGATTACCGCCGCGCAGGATCGGCGAGGCCATCAGGAACCAGCGCATGGCGTCTGATCCGTCGCGGTCGAAAACCTCGTTGACGTCGGGGTAGTTGCGCAGCGATTTGCTCATCTTCGCGCCGTCGTCGCCCAGCACGATGCCATGTGCCACACAGGTTTTGAAGGCCGGTCGGTCGAACAGTGCGGTGGCCAGGACATGCAGCGTGTAGAACCATCCGCGGGTCTGGCCGATGTACTCGACGATGAAGTCGCCGGGGAAATGTCCCTCGACCCGCTTGTCGGGGTCAGGGGAATCGTCGCCATCGAACCAGGCCCGGTTCTCGAACGGGTAATGCACCTGTCCGTACGGCATCGAACCGGAGTCGAACCACACGTCGAAGACGTCCTCGATCCGACGCATCGTGGACGCACCGGTGGGATCATCGGGGTTGGGCCGGGTCAGCTCGTCGATATAGGGCCGATGCAGGTTGTCCGGCCGCACCCCGAAATCCCGTTCCAGTTCGTCGAGGCTCCCGTAGACATCGATCCGCGGGTAGGTCGGGTCGTCTGATGTCCAGACCGGAATCGGCGTACCCCAGTACCGGTTTCGCGAAATCGACCAGTCCCTGGCCCCGGAGAGCCATTTGCCGAATTGACCGTCCTTGACGTGTTCCGGATACCAGGTGATTTGCTGGTTGAGTTCGACCATCCGGTCGCGGATTGCGGTCACGTTCACGAACCACGACGACACCGCTCGGTAGATCAGCGGGCTGCGGCATCGCCAGCAGTGCGGGTAGGGGTGATCGTAGGTTTCGTGCCGGATCAGCGCAGGTGCGTTCACCGCGGCAGAGCCGGCGCCGTTTTTGATATCGCGGATGATCTGGGCGTTGGCGTCGAAGACCTGCTGGCCCAGATAGTCCGGCACGGTCGCATCGAAACAGCCCTTGGCGTCCACCGGGGTCACCGGCATGATCCCGACGGTGTCTGTGGTGGTCTTGTCATCCTCACCGTAGGCCGGTGCCATGTGCACGATGCCGGTGCCGTCCTCGGTGGTGACGAAGTCGCCGGGCAGCACCTGGAAGCTATTGGCGGCCTCGGCGAAGAACGGAAACGGCGGCAGGTACCGCAGGCCCAGCAACTCCTGCCCGGTGTAGCTGCCGAGGATTTCCGGGTCATCCCCCAGCTCCCGCGCGTAGGCGGCCAGGCGTTGCCGGGCCAGCACGAACCGACGACCATCAGCAACGCCGGTACCCGCTACAACGACGTACTCCACTCCGGGGTTGACCGCGACGGCCTGATTAGCCGGCAGGGTCCACGGTGTGGTGGTCCAGATCAGCAGATAGCTGCCGTCCAGACCGGAACCGGGTGCGGTGATCGGGAATCCGACGGTGATGGCCGGATCCTGGCGACGCTGGTAGACGTCATCGTCCATCCGCAGTTCATGGCTGGACAGCGGAGTCTCATCGTTCCAGCAGTACGGCAGAACCCGCACGCCCTGGTAGGCCAGCCCCTTGTCCCATAACTGCTTGAACGCCCAGATGACCGACTCCATGAACGCGGGGTCCAGGGTCTTGTAGTCGTTGTCGAAGTCGACCCAGCGGGCCTGGCGGGTCACGTAGGCACGCCATTCGTTGGTGTAGCGCAGCACCGAGTCGCGGCAGGCGTCGTTGAACGCCCCGATGCCCATCTCTTCGATCTGGGCCTTATCGGTGATACCGAGCTGCCGCTGCACCTCGAGTTCGGCGGGCAGCCCGTGGGTGTCCCAGCCGAACCGCCGTTCCACCTTGTAGCCACGCATGGTTCGGTAGCGCGGCACGATGTCCTTGACATACCCGGTCAGCAGATGTCCGTAGTGCGGCAGCCCGTTGGCGAACGGCGGGCCGTCATAGAAGACGTACTCCGGCCCGTTGTCGCGCTGCCGCACGCTCGCACGGAAGGTGTCGTCGGAGGCCCAGTAGTCCAGAACGTCGCGTTCGAGGGCCGGAAAGTCCGGCGAGCCGCCGGACGGCCTGGGGTAGCCGGTCTCGGTCACGATCCTGTCCTTCACGGGGGCGTTCTCCTGTGCCGTCGGGCACGGGGACGACGACGCGCGGGTGCGCGAGCGCCGCGGTACCACCCCGCTTACGCACACCGGTCGTGTACGTCGCTCTCACAGGCTGTGCCGGGCCTGGCCCGTCCGGTTCTACTGGGCACCACACCCGGGCGGCGCGGGCTGTTCTTCCGGAAGCTCCCCGGTGATGGCCGGATCGACGCAGTCGCTGATTATAACGCGGCCTCCCGAGACTCGCGTTGCTGCTCAGTACCATGGTCCGGTGGCTCAACACCGCGAGTCGGCAGAGATGACCGAAGCCGCCGGAGGTGGG
Organism: Actinomycetes bacterium; assembly: GCA_022600695.1. Lineage (GTDB taxonomy): Bacteria > Actinomycetota > Actinomycetes > Mycobacteriales > Mycobacteriaceae > Mycobacterium. Next base: position 3,315 of record JAHZJY010000399.1, read on the forward strand.
GGCTTCTTCGGGCGGATCGGCCATATCGTCGTGCGTCGGCCGCTGGTGGTGATCGGGGTGTGGATCGCCCTGGCGGTGATCCTCAGCCAGGTGTTCCCGTCCCTGGCCGTCCTGGCCCAGAAGGCGCCGGCCTCGATCCTGCCGCCCGACGCTCCCTCGGTCGTGAGCCAGATACAGATGAGCGATGCGTTCCAGGAGGCCAGCTCCGACAACATCCTGCTGGTCGTGCTCACCAACGAGAACGGCCTGACATCGGCGGACGAGGCCGTCTACCGCAACCTGATCGGCAAACTTCGGGCCCAGACCGGGGAGGTCGCCGCACTGCAGGATTTCATCAGCACGCCGCCGTTGCGCGAGGTGCTGGTCAGCAAGGATAAAGAGGCGTGGCTGCTGCCGGTGAACATCGTCGGCGAAATCGGAACCCCGAAAGCAATCGCCGCCACCAAAGGCGCGATCGAGACCGTCCAGCAAAGCGTCGCGGGCACGTCGATCACCGCCTACACCACCGGACCGGCCGGCACCTTCAACGACATTCAGGACATCGGCGAGCGCGACCAGCGCACCATCGAGGTCGTCACCGTCATCGTGCTGTTGGTGATCCTGCTGGTCGTCTATCGAAATCCGCTGACCATGCTGCTGCCCCTGATCACCATCGGAGTGGCTTTGGTGGTCGCTCAGGGCGTGGTCGGGGGCCTCGGCCTGATGGGGCTCAGCGTCTCCAACCAGACCATCGTGTTGATGACAGCCATGATGTTCGGGGCAGGGGTGGACTATGCGGTCTTTCTGATCAGCCGCTACCACGACTACCTGCGCTTGGGCCAACACTCCGACACCGCGGTGCGTAAGTCGCTGATCTCGGTGGGCAAGGTGATCGCCGCGTCGGCGTTCACCGTCGCGGTGACCTTTCTGGGCATGGTGTTCACCAAATTGACCGTGTTCTACACCGTCGGGGTGGCGCTGGCTGCGGCCATCTTGGTCGGCTGCGTGGGTGCGGTGACTTTCCTGCCGGCCCTGATGGTTTTGACGGGCCGCCGCGGCTGGATCAAACCACGCAAGGATCTGACGACCCAATTCTGGCGCCGCTCGGGGATCCGGATCGTGCGCCGACCCAAGGTGTACCTGGCGGCCAGCATCGTGGTCCTCGGTGCGCTGGCCAGTGTGGCCACCCTCGCCGACTACAACTACGACGATCGTAAGGCGCTGCCTGCAGCCAGCGAGAGCATCCGCGGCTACGACGCGATCGGCCAGCACTTCCCCATCAATGCCAGCCTGCCGCAATACATCCTGATCAACTCGCCGACGGACTTGCGAACTCCGGAGGCGCTGGCCGATCTGGAACAGATGGCCTACCGGGTGAGCCAGGTTCCCGATATCGACATCGTGCGCGGTATCACCCGGCCCACCGGCGAGTCCCTGGAACAGGCCAGACTCTCCTTCCAGGCCGGTGAGGTCGGGACCCCGCTCAACCAGGCGGCAAACTTGATCAACGGCAACGAGGCCAACCTCAACCTGCTTGCCTTCGGCTCCGATCAGATCGCCGACGTGCTCGGCGCGGTGAAGGGCCAACTGGGGCAGACGCTGGCCACCGTGAGCTATCTGGTGCAGGCCCTGGCATTCATGCAGAACCAATACGGCACCGGGACGGCGTTGCCGGGATTCGAACGGGGCAGCAACCCGCTCAACACCATCCACTGACGCGGCGGCACTATGGGCGGGCACTCCCGTGCCGCCGTCGCGGCGTACGACAAGTCGA
>JAHZJY010000400.1 GCA_022600695.1 Actinomycetes bacterium
CCGTGCCACCAACTCACCGATCCGCTCACCCAGCACCCCCGCCAGCGGGGTCGGCTGCGGCTCCACCAGCACCACCTCCAGCCCCAGCTTGCGCAGGCTCGCGGCCACCTCACAGCCGATGAAACCGGCTCCCACGATGACGGCACGCCGCGCCGAACCGGCATGTTCGCGCAGCGCCAGGGATTCGTCGAACGACCGCAGCACCCGGATTCCGGCCAGGTCGGGGAAGGTCGGAATCCGCTTGGGCGACAAGCCCGTCGCGATGACCAGATCGTCGTAGTCCAGCACCCGGTCATCGGTCAGGGTGACGGTCTTCGCGGTGGTGTCCACCGCCTGCGCGGCCACGCCGAGCAGCAGGTCGATGTCGTTGTCGGTATAGAACTCGGCGGGCCGAAGCAGCACGTCCTCGAGGGTCTTGGAGTCATCGTGCAGAACGTCCTTGGACAGCGGCGGCCGGTCGTAGGGCGGGTGCTGTTCATTGCTGACGATGGCGATCGGGCCCTCGTAGCCGGCCTTGCGCAACTGTTCGGCAGTCCGGGCGGCGGCCAGGCCGCCCCCGACGATCACGATTCCGCTGGCTTTGCTCACGGGTTTTTCCTACACGATCGAATCCGGTTAGGACGCGCACGGGCGGTGTTGAACGGCATACTCGTCTGATGACGGGTCCGCCGATCACGCTGACCGAGCAGATGCTGCGGCGTCGGCCGGTGATCGGTGCACCGGTGGCCGACGGTGCCGCCGAGGGCCTCAAACGGTCCATCGGGACGTTCCAGCTCACCATGTTCGGCGTCGGCTCGACGGTGGGCACCGGCATCTTCTTCGTGTTGTCCGAGGCGGTCCCGGAGGCCGGACCGGGCGTCATCGTCTCGTTCATCATCGCCGGGATCGCCGCCGGTCTGGCGACCATCTGTTACGCCGAGCTGGCCTCGGCGGTGCCGGTGTCGGGATCCACCTACTCCTACGCGTACACCACCCTGGGCGAGGTGATGGCGATGGTGGTGGCCGCCTGCCTGCTGCTGGAGTACGTCGTGGCGACTGCCGCGGTCGCCGTCGGGTGGAGTCAATATGTCAACAAGCTGTTCGAAAATTTCCTCGGACACTCTCTGCCGCAGGCACTTTCGGCCGCTCCGTGGGACAGCGAATCCGGGATCGTCAACCTGCCGGCGCTCGTCCTGGTTCTGCTGTGCGCGTCGCTGCTGATCCGCGGGGCCAGCGAGTCGGCCGCGGTGAACGCCGTCATGGTGGTCATCAAGCTGGGTGTGCTGGTGATGTTCGCCGTCATCGGGTTCACCGCCTTCGAGACCGACCGGTTCGCGAACTTCGCCCCGTTCGGCGCCGCCGGCATCGGCGCGGCCGCGGGAACCATCTTCTTCTCCTATATCGGATTGGACGCGGTGTCCACGGCCGGCGACGAGGTCAAGGATCCGCAGCGGACCATGCCGCGCGCCCTGATCGCGGCGCTGCTGACCGTCACCTCGGTGTACATCCTGGTCACGATGGCCGCGTTGGGCGCCCAGAATTGGACCGACTTCGAGGGTCAGTCCGCCGGGCTGGCCACCATCCTCGACAATGTCACCGGAGCCCAGTACTGGGGGACGGTGCTGGCGGCGGGTGCGGTCATCTCGATCTTCTCGGTGACCCTGGTGACGTTGTACGGGTCCACCCGGATCCTGTTCGCGATCGGCCGCGACGGTCTGCTGCCGTCGATGTTCGCCAGGGTCAACCCCCGGACCATGACGCCGGTCAACAACACCGTGATCGTCGGGACGGCGGTCGGCCTGCTGGCCGGCCTGGTGCCGCTGGACAAGCTGGCGGACATGGTCTCGATCGGCACGCTGGTGGCGTTCATCACCGTCTCAATCGCGGTCATCATCCTGCGGGTTCGCGAACCCGACCTGCCCCGCGGGTTCCGGGTTCCCGGCTATCCGGTCACCCCGGTGCTCTCGGTGCTGGCATGCGGCTACATCCTGGCTAGCCTGCACTGGTATACGTGGTTGGCGTTCGGCGCGTGGGTGGCGGTGGTTCTGACGTTCTACTTCACCTGGGGACGGCACAATTCGGCCCTGAACAAACAAGCCCTGGACAAACAAGGCCTCACCACACAGGCGTCCACCAACGAAGACCTCACAAAGGATCCGTCATGACCGTCGTCGTCGGCTATCTGGCCGGAAAGAGCGGTAACGCTCCCCTGCATCTGGCGGTGGCCGCGGCCAGGACGCTGCGGACCTCACTGACCGTGGCGACCGTCGTGCCCCGACCCTGGACCACGCCATCACCGGCCCGAGTCGACGCCGAGTACGCAGCGTGGGCCGACCAGCTGGCGGCCGACTCGGCCAAGGAGGCCAAGTGTTACCTGGAAGCGCTGGCCGACGGTGTGCAGGTGAACTACCTCAGCCGCGCCCACCGGTCGGTGTCCGGCGGAATGATCGAGGTGGTCGAGGAACTCAGCGCCGAGCTACTGGTGCTGGGATCGTCGGCCAGCGGCGGGTTCGGGCAGGTGGTGATCGGCTCCACCGCCGACCGGTTGCTGCACTCCTCACCGGTCCCGGTGGCGGTCGCCCCGCGCGGCTACCGGGAACCGCGCGGCGGAGCACTGACGCGTATGAGCTGCGGCTTTCCGGGCACCCCGGGGGGTGTGGAGCTGGTCCGGCGGGTGGCCGAGCTGGCCGAGCGACTCGACATCCCGATGCGGGTCATTACCTTCGCCGTGCGCGGCCGGACCATGTACCCGCCGGAGGTGGGTCTGCACGCCGAAGACTCGATTCTGGCCGCCTGGGAGGAGCAGGCGCGTGCCATGATGGAGACGTTACGTACCGACACCGTGGTGAATGACGACACCGAACTTCAAGTGGTCAGCGGCAACGGCTGGGATCAGGCCCTCGATGACGCCGACTGGTTGGACGGGGAGCTCCTGGTGCTGGGCACCTCGCCGCGCGGTGGCGTCGCCCGGGTTTTCCTCGGCTCCCGGGCGACCAAGATCGTCCGCTACAGCCCGGTTCCGGTGCTGGTCCTGCCCGCCTGATCCGTTCCGAAGGAGCGTGTTGATGCCCTCGTCCGTCTACAACAGCGTCGGCCAGATGCGCGCCGACGCCTGGTCACGTCTGGAGGACTCCGCCAGTCGGCTGGCCAGGCTGGCCGCCACCGGCAAGCCGACCGACGCCACCATGGCGATCTGCGCCGAGGCGATGGCCCAGCTGGCGCCCATCGAACCGTACTGGGCGTACCCGGGCGAGAATCAGTTCGCCAAGCTGGAGCGGATCTTCAGCACCGGCGATTTCGCCAAGTTCACCCTGGCGGTCAACCACATCACCCACGCGCTGGCCCACGAGACCTATCGGTTCGGCAACGCCGACCTGGTGGCCCTCGATGATGATGAATTTCCCTCGGCCGACGCCAATTTCACGGATCCGCGGCGGGCCGGCGGCCACGAGCCGAAGTACTTCGAGGTGCTGGCCGTCGAGGCGCTGACCGAAGCCCAGGCACGCCAACTCCGCAAGGAAGTGCACCGGTGGCGCCGCCCGGACGACGAATTCGTCTACGAGGTGGTGATCGTGTCCAACGCCGAGGAGGCGTTGATCGCCGCGCGGCTCAACGTCAACCTCCAGGCCGTGGTCGTCGGGCGTGGTTTCGCCGCCCAGAGCGGCCGCGACCTGACAGCGCTGGCGGATTTCGTCGATCCGGGTATCGCCGGGGAACTCGGGGACGACAAACCCGCCGGCGAACGGGCCGCGATTCTGGCTACCGCACTGCGTGAACTGCGGCCGGGCCTGGACCGCTACCTGATGACCGAGGTCGAGGTGGAGAACGTCGCCGGTCGGCTGGGCACGCACTTCCGGCGGGTGTTCCATGTCCGGGACGGGCTACTCGAACTGCACCTGAGCCTGATTCAGGGGATCGCCGACCGCTACCAAACCCCGTTCTTCAGCGCGCTGAAGGAGTACAGCCACCGCCCGACCGGGGTGTTCCACGCGCTGCCGATCTCGCAGGGAAAGTCGATCGTCAACTCGCACTGGATCAAGGACATGGTCGACTTCTACGGCCTGGA
>JAHZJY010000401.1 GCA_022600695.1 Actinomycetes bacterium
GACGTCACCGTGTAGTCCTGGGCCGTCGGCGACATCGGATCCGCCGGTTACCAGCACGCCGAGAGTCAGACGGTCACGGATGACCACCTGCTCGACGTTGAGGAGGTCCACGTCATACCGGGACAGCACCTCGAACAGTGCCGAAGTCACCCCCGGGCGGTCAACTCCGGTGACGGTGATCAACACCGACACCTTGTCCGGGGTCATTGCGGTAAGAGAACGGTGGACCGTTCCGGCAGCTGCCTACGCGTCGATCTCAGCGGGATGGGACCGTCCGACATGGGCCTCGCGGCGCATCCGCTCGACCATATGCGGGTAGTGCAACTCGAAGGCCGGGCGCTCCGAACGGATATTGGGCAGCTCGGTGAAGTTGTGCCGTGGCGGCGGGCAGGAGGTGGCCCACTCCAGCGAGTTGCCGTGACCCCACGGATCGTCGACGGTGACAACCTCGCCGTAACGCCAGCTCTTCACGATGTTCCAGAAGAACGGCAGCATCGAAATGCCGAGGATGGCCGCACCGATCGTCGAGACGATGTTCAGCGCGGTGAACCCGTCGGTGGGCAGGTAGTCGGCGTAGCGGCGCGGCATCCCCTCGTTACCCAGCCAGTGCTGCACCAGGAAAGCCACGTTGAACCCGATCATGGTCAGCCAGAAGTGCAGTTTGCCCAGGCGCTCGTCGAGCATCCGTCCGGTCATCTTGGGGAACCAGAAGTACACGCCGGCGTAGGTGGCGAAGACGATCACGCCGAACAGCACGTAGTGGAAGTGGGCGACCACGAAGTAGGTGTCGGACACGTGGAAGTCCAACGGCGGGCTGGCCAGCAGCACTCCCGACAGTCCGCCGCACAGGAAGGTGACCAGGAATCCGAAGGCGAACAGCATCGGAGTCTCGAAGGTCAGCTGTCCCTTCCACATGGTCCCGATCCAGTTGAAGAACTTGATACCGGTGGGCACCGCGATCAGGAAGGTCATGAACGAGAAGAACGGAAGCAGGACCGCCCCGGTGACGTACATGTGGTGTGCCCACACCGCCATCGACAGCGCCGCAATCGAGATGGTGGCGTAGACCAGCGTCGAGTAGCCGAAGATCGGCTTGCGGGCGAAGACCGGGAAGACCTCGGTGACGATACCGAAGAACGGCAACGCGATGATGTACACCTCCGGATGCCCGAAGTACCAGAAGAGGTGCTGGAACAGCATGAGGCCGCCGTTGGCCGGATCGTAGATGTGCGCGCCGAGGCGACGATCGGCGGCAAGCGCGAACAGGGCGGCGGTCAGCAGCGGGAAGACCAGGATCACCAGGATGCTGGTGACGAAGATGTTCCAGGTGAAGATCGACATCCGGAACATGGTCATACCGGGACAGCGCATACACACCACGGTGGTGATCATGTTGACCGCGCCCAGGATGGTGCCCAGGCCGCCGACCGCGAGTCCGAGGATCCACAGGTCGCCGCCCGGTCCCGGGGAGTGAATCGCGTCGGACAGTGGCACGTACGCCGTCCAGCCGAAGTCCGCCGCGCCGCCGGGGGTGATGAAGCCTCCCAGCGCGATCAGCGCGCCGAAGACGAACAGCCAGAAGGAGAGCGCATTGAGCCGCGGGAACGCGACGTCGGGGGCACCGATCTGCAGCGGTAGCACCAGGTTGGCGAATCCGAACACGATCGGCGTGGCGTAGAACAGCAGCATCGCCGTGCCGTGCATGGTGAACAGCTGGTTGTACTGCTCATTGGACAGGAATTGCAGACCCGGGACGGTGAGTTCAGCGCGGATGAACAGCGCCATCAGCCCGCCCAGGGCGAAGAAGATGAAGCAGGCGACCACGTACATGATCCCGATCAGCTTGTGATCGGTGGTGGTGATCAGCTTGTAGATGATGTTGCCCTTGGGCCCGGTCCGGGGCGGGAAGGGACGGCTGGCCTCGAGCTCTCCGCGGGGGGGCACTACGGCTGTCACAGGATCCTCCAACCATCCATTGGGCGCGTCCCAATCAATCTAAACGGCATCCTATCGCCAATCCAGACCCTGCGCGCCTCTGGTCCTACATTCTGTCGTATTTCGCGTCGCACCCCCACCCCGCCTAGACCTAAGGCCAGGTCAGGGCCGATTCGTGAGTATCGGGTGTTACCGTCGCGACGTGCCGTTGACCGCCGTGCTTCCGGGTGTCGCCGCAGTGACGATCGCGGCTCTGGCCGCGGCCGGTTGTTCGGGGTCGGCGGAACCCCCCGCAGCGGGTCCGCCGAATACCGTCATCACCAGCACCACCCAGATCGCCTCAGCGGGGGTGCTGGGTAACCAACGCCGACCGGACGAGTCGTGCGCGCCGGAACCCGCACCGTTGGACGAGGCGCCGCCCGCCACGCTCCGGCACGGCGCCGGCGAGACCGCGGTGGTGGCCGACCCGCAGCGGATCGTGGCCCTGGCCGGCGACGAACTCGACGCGCTCTGCGCATTGGGCCTGCAGTCCCGCATTGTCGCCGCCGCGCTTCCCGACGACGATGCGGCCCAACCGTCCTATCTGGGCACCGTCGTGCATGAGGTACCGGCCGTGGGCACTCGAAGCGCCCCCGACTTCGCGGCGATCACGGCCGCCGGGCCTGACCTGATCCTCGGATCGGGCTCGCTGACGCCGGATGCGTACCCGGAGCTGGCCGCGATCGCGCCGACGGTGTTCACCGACGCCCCCGGCGCTGATTGGCAGGACAATCTGCGGATGATCGGCGCGGCAACGGGACGGGCCCGGGCCGCCGATGAGCTGATCGACGGCTTCGTCGAGCAGGCGGAGCAGGCCGGCGGCGCCAATGACGCCACCCATTTCCAGGCGTCCGTCGTTCAGCTCACCGACTCGACCCTGCGGGTGTGGGGAGCGGCGAACTTCCCGGCCAGCGTGCTGGCCGCGGTGGGGGTGGACCGCCCGGCGGCGCAACGGTTCACCGACCAGCCGTATCGGGAGATCGGTTTGACCGACGGCGATTTCTCGGCCGCCGACGGTGACATCATCTACCTGTCGTTCGCATCCCCGACGGCCAGGGACCGCGCCCCGGCAGTGTTGGAGAGCGACGCCTGGCGAAGGCTGTCGGCGAATCGGGACAACCGGGTTTTCGTCGTCAACAACGAGGTGTGGCAGACCGGCCGGGGATTGGTCGCCGCCCGCGGGATCATCGATGACCTGCGCTGGCTGAACGCCCCGATCAATTAGCGCGAACGGCCTTCGGCGTCCGTCGACGGGCTGCCCGTCCACCCCACCGTCGGCGTGCCTAGTCTCACACCTATGAACACCGTCGCCGCCTATGCCGCCACCTCGGCCACCGAACCACTGACCAAGACCACGATCACCCGCCGCGATGTGGGCCCCCACGATATTCGCTTCGATATCCACTTCGCCGGGATCTGCCATTCGGATATTCACACCGTTCGCGCCGAGTGGGGGCAGCCACGCTACCCGGTCGTCCCGGGCCACGAGATCGCCGGCATTGTGACCGAAATCGGCTCGGCTGTAACGCGATTCACTATCGGCGACCGGGTCGGCGTGGGCTGTTTCGTGGACTCGTGCCGGGAGTGTGATAACTGTGAAGAGGGCCTCCAGCAGTACTGCACCGGCACCGGGATGACCGGCACGTACGGCGCGGTGGGCAGGGACGGCCACCC
>JAHZJY010000070.1 GCA_022600695.1 Actinomycetes bacterium
AGCCGGGTTCGCCGCCAACGGCCGCAACGCGATCGGCGCCACCACCGCGAACAGCGGGACCGTCACCGCCCAGACCACCATGCAGTAGGGGCACAGCGCACCGATCTCGTAAAGACTCTGGTACGCCAGCCAGTTGACGAACACGACACCCAACCCGGTGCCGATCGCGAGACCGGACCAGTACCAGCGCGGTAAAGCCACCTTGGCGACGGTCAGCACCCCTGTCACGATCACCACGCTGAACGCCACGACACCGAACAGCGGGTTGGGCGGACCGAAGATGGCAGCCTGCGGGGTGTTGATCACCGAACCGCAGGCCAGCACCGGGTTGATACTGCAACTCGGCACGTAGCTCGGGTTCTTCAGCGTCTCGATCTTCTCGACCAGCAGGGCGGTCGATGCGACCAGCCCGATGACCCCGAAGATGAGCGTCCACCAGGCGCCGGCAGGCCGCACCTGAATCCCGGCTCCGCTGTCCACGTCGGCCGGCCCGGCCGGGACCGGAGCCGGCGTGGTGAGGGTCATGACGCCGGAGCCGGCGAGGGCGACGGTGACGGCATCAGCCCCGGCACCGGTCCGACGATCTGGCGGACCTTGGCGATCAGATCATCGGGGTTCGCCGGGCTGATGTCTTGACCGTTGAGCCGGATCGTCGGCGTCGCGGTGACCTTCTCGGCGCCCGCCAGACCCTTGACCATCTCGGTGTACCGGTTCTTGTTGATGCACTCCGGGACGCCTCCGACGACGCCGGCCTGGCGCGCGGTCTCGATCAGCGCGGCGTTATCGGGGCCGACACCCGCGGCCTCCGTCGGCTGCTGGGAGAACAGCGCGGAGTTGAACCGCACGAAGGCTTCTTTGTCCTCGTCGCCGACGCAGTACGCAGCATTGGCAGCCCTGGCCGAATACCCCTTGCTGGATCTGTCAAGGATCGCGAGCATGTAATAGTCCACGGCGGCCGCACCACTCTCGACGAGTTTGTTCAGCGTGGGTCCGAAGGTCTCCTCGAAGTCCCGACAGTGCGTGCACTGGTAGTCCTCGAAGACCGCCAGCACCGCCTTTGGCTCGTCGGTGCCGTCCTTGGTGATCAGTTTCTCGGACGTGATCCGGACCGCCTGAGTCTCACCGGAGAACTTCTTGTCGTTCCCCATCACGATGTAGAGCACCAGGCCCACGGCGAACAGCACCACCAGCGCTGTCAGTCCCACCTTGATGGCCGTATCGCGCTTGCGATCCTGGGCCTTCAGGTCATAACGGGCCGAGCTTTTCTTTTTGGTGGCCACGGTCGGCTGATCCTCGCTGTCGGTGACATCTGGCGTCTCTAGAGTACCGGCGGCCCCGCACGGCCCGGCGCGGCTGTGGACTCAGCTGTGAGCCAGGTGGGCACGTAACGCCGAGATCATCTCCGCGTTCGCCCCGGCGATCCGGCCGCCGAGCACATTGAGATTGAGGAAGGCGTGAATCATCGAGGGCATCGGGCGGTAGTCGACGGCCACCCCGGCCTCGCGCAGTCGGGTGGCGTACTGCTCGCCCTCATCACGCAACGGGTCGAACCCGGCGGTGACCACCAGGGCGGGTGGAAGGCCGGACAGGTCGTCGGCCAGCAACGGGGAGACCAGGGGGTCGGTGCGCTCCAGACCCGAATGCTCCAGATAACGGTCCGCGAACCAGTCCATATCACGCTTGGTCAGCAGGAATCCGTCGCCCAGCAGGCTGCGGGAGCGGGTCAGCCCACGCTGATCGGTGCCCGGGTAGATCAGCCATTGCAGCGACGGCAGCGGATCCCCGGCATCCCGGGCCAGCCGACAGACCACGGCGGCCAGGTTGCCGCCGGCGCTGTCCCCGGCGACCGCGACCCGGCGCGGGTCCGCACCCAGGTCGGCGGCATGCTCACGGGCCCACCGGTAGGCGGCGTAGGCGTCATCCACGCCGGCGGGTGCCGGGTGCTCGGGCGCCAACCGGTAGTCAACGGCCAGCACGTTGACCGCGGCGTCGCGGCAGATCAACCGGCACGCGGAGTCGTGCGAATCGAGGTTGCCGAAGACCCAGCCGCCGCCGTGATAGAAGACGACCAGCGGGGCCGGGGTACCGCCGGCCGGCGGACGATAGAGCCGGGCGCCGATGATGCCGGCCGGTCCGGGTATCGACACCGGCCTGACCTCGGCAACCCGGACATCGCGCTGGTCGAGGGTTCTGGTGAGGGCGTCATTGCCGGCGCGGGTGGCGGCGACGTCATCGGCGATGACCAGACCGTTGATTCCGGTCGCCCGCTGCGCGGCGAGCAGCAGCTGGATCGACGGATCAAGGGTGTTCCCGTCGATGATGACCGACCGGCCACCGGAGACCAGCCGTTTGACGGCGTCGGGTAGCCGCGGTATGAGCGCGACGCCCAACCTGTTACCGACGGCGAGGGCCCGCTGTTTGACGGTTGTCATGAGCCGGAGCCTACGCCCGGCGGTGCCGGCAGCCGTCGATGGCGTTCTCGTACTATCCTCACCCGAAGTCGGTGACTCCGGTCCACCGGAAATCCTCAAATGCACAGGCAGGTGACATGACACCGACGGCCGCGATTCCCACCGTCACGCTCAACGACGACCAGACCATCCCGGCGCTCGGGCTCAGCGCGGCCGGACTGCCGCCCACCGAGGCCGAAGCCGCGGTCACCGCGGCCCTGGCGGCCGGCTACCGGCTGATCGACACCGCCGCGGACGACGGTAGCGAGGAGGCGGTCGGCCGGGCCATCGCCGCGTCCGGAATCCCCCGTGAGGAGTTGTACGTCACCACCAAGTTGGCGACCGCCGACCAAGGCTTTCAGTCCTCGCAGGACGCCTGCCGGGCCAGCCTGGAAAGGCTGGGACTGGACTACATCGACCTGTATCTCATCGACTGGCCCGCCGAGGAGAACGGAAAATACATCGACGCCTGGGGCGGGATCATGAAGTCCAAGGAGGTCGGCCACACCCGCTCGATCGGCGTCAGCAACTTCACCGCCGAGCAGCTGTCGAACATCATCGACCTGTCCTTCGTCACCCCCGTGGTCAATCAGGTCGAGTTACATCCGCTGCTCAACCAGGCCGAACTGCGGGCCGCGCACGAGCAGTACGGAATCCGCACCGAGGCGCACTGCCCGTTGGGCGCGGGCACCCTGCTGACCAACCCCGCCGTGGCGACAGTGGCGGTGGCCCACGGCAAATCACCGGCCCAGGCACTGATCCGCTGGAGCATCCAATTGGGCAACGTGGTGATCCCGCGGGCGTCCACCCCGGCTCACCTGGCGGAGAACATCGACGTGTTCGATTTCGACCTGAGCGCAACCGACATGGAGACTTTCAGCAACCTCGATGACGGCACCCGGTTCCGACCGAACCCGGATGTCGGCGACACGGCCTGACATCACCGCTAATTTTCATCCGGATTTCTTCTTGATTTCCATCCGCTGAGAATCCCCTGAGGGCTAGCGTCTCCTCATCAGCCACTTCATAGGTTAGGGGACTTCACAATGGACATTCGAACAAACATTCGAACGAAGATTCCGGTTCGGTCCTATCTCACCGCCGGGGTGGCGGCGCTGGGCGCGGGCGCCATCGTCATGGCACCCGTCCAGCCACTGCCCGAGAGGTCAACCCTCACGCCGGCCCTGAGCAGTTCGCTCGCGGTTGACCTCGCCGCCTCGATCGACCCGATCACACCGTGGATCGAGACGTTCCAGACCGCCACGGTCAACATCGAGAGAATCATCACCGCGGCGACGAGCACTCCGCTGCCCATCATCACCCAGGTCATCACGAACTTCGGCACCTACCTGGCCGAGCTACCCGATATCGGCGCCATCCTCGGACAGGTGGTCGGCAATGTGGGCAACGCCCTCGGGGCGCCGTTCGCGGTGCCGACATCGTGCTCGGATCTCGAACAGGGGCCGTGCGAGAGCATCTCGACCGCAACGGTCGTGGCGGGGATTCCGTTCCTCGATACGTTGAACCAGCAGCAGGTATTCGCACTGCTCCCCGCGATCCTGCCCGCGGAGCAGTATGCGAGCCTCAAGCCTGTCCTGGACTTCACCACGTCGCCCATCAGCGGTGTGCTGCTCGGCGCGATCGGCCCGGTCGTCGCACCGGTGATATCCGTCGTGAACAGCCTCGGAGCAATCGTCGACGCGCTGGGGCAGTCTGATTTCGAGGGCGCGATCAACGAGTTGATCAACATCCCGGCGAACGCGGTCAACGCCTTCCTCAACGGCGGGCAATTCCTGGACCTGGCCCCGGTGCTGTCGCTGGTGGGCGTGACACTTCCGGACTCGATCACCAACCTCGGGTTCAACATGCCCGGGATTCTCAGCACGGGAATCAGCCCGGTGCCGCCCGCGGAAGGCGCAGACGCCGACCCGGTGGCCGGCGTGATGTTCGACGGGCTGGCATTCACCGCGGA
>JAHZJY010000071.1 GCA_022600695.1 Actinomycetes bacterium
AGGCCGTCGGGCCACGGGGTACCGGCAACCGCGCGCTCGATCTGTGCGTCGATGATCGACCCGCCGTTGCGGGCATCCATCTCGGCGAGTCGGGGGCCGTGGAAAACCCCGTACATGCCGTCCACCCGGAATCCGCCGGTTACGAGGAGTTCGCGCAATTCCGCGGCGTTGAGTTCCCGGGTGTGGAACGGGTTGACCGGGGTGTCGCTGCCAGGGGTGAAGGTGATCCGATTGGGGGTTGACATCAGCAGTGAACCGCCCGGTCGTAACAGCCGTAAGCATTCGGTAATGAATTGTGGCTGATCCCACAAATGCTCGATGACCTGGAAGTTCACCACCACATCGACCGACGCGTCCGGCATGGGTACGGCCACCAGATTGGCGGCGAGAGCCTGCACCCGCGGGTAGCGCGCTGCCACGTGGGCGATGGTGGCGGCGTCGTAGTCGACGGCCACCACGCGGCGCGCTGACGCGGCGATCAGATCCGCCCCGTAACCTTCACCGCACCCGGCCTCGAGTACCTCCTGACCTGCGTATTTCTCGGCACACCAGCGGTAGGCCACCTCGTGGCGTCGGAACCAGTAGTTCTCCACCGCCAGGCCCGGTACGGTCCGTTCGCCGGTCAACGGAAGGCCGCCGTCGGCCGCGTCGGTGTCGTGCGCGCTCATCGCAAGGCAGGCTAGCCTGCCGCCCGGCAATCGCGAACCCGTCCGGTCCCGATGGGCCTGCGGGAACGCCATCGCGGGCGCGCTATCGTTATGGAGCGACCTGCCATAAGTTACCGGCCAGTAACATGGCGTGGTCAGCGGATGTCACCCCACAACGTGCGATCCCAACCGGCCGCACGACGCCTGCCAGGAGGATGTAGATAAGCCATGACGAACATCGTGGTTCTGATCAAACAGGTTCCGGACACCTGGTCGGAGCGCAAGCTCTCCGACGGCGACTGGACCCTTGACCGGGATGCTGCCGACGCTGTCCTCGACGAGATCAACGAGCGCGCCGTCGAGGAAGCGCTGCTGATCAAGGAGAAAGAGGGCGGGGAGGGAACGGTCACCGTGCTCACCGCCGGACCCGAGCGCGCCACCGAGGCCATCCGCAAGGCCCTCTCGATGGGCGCCGACAAGGGGGTGCACCTGCTCGATGAGCGCCTGCACGGCTCCGACATGGTGCAGACCGGCTGGGCGCTGGCCCGTGCCCTGGGCACGATCGAGGGCACCGATCTAGTGATCGCCGGTAACGAGGCCACCGACGGCACCGGCGGCGCGGTCCCGGCGATCATCGCTGAATATCTTGGCCTGCCGCAGCTGACCCACATGCGCAAAATCGTCATCGACGGCTCATCGATCAGCGGTGAGCGCGAGACCGATGAGGGGCTGTGCACCGTCGAGGCCTCGCTGCCCGCGGTGGTCAGCGTCAACGAGAAGATCAACGAGCCGCGCTTCCCGTCCTTCAAGGGCATCATGGCCGCGAAGAAGAAGGAAGTGACCACTCTGACCCTCGCCGACATCGGCGTCGAAGCAGACGAGGTGGGCCTGGCCAACGCCGGTTCCAGCGTCATCACCTCCACCCCGAAGCCGCCGAAGACGGCCGGGGAGAAGGTCGCCGACGAGGGCGAGGGCGGCGCCAAGATCGCCGAGTACCTGGTCGCCCAGAAACTGCTCTAAACCCCACTTCCGAGAAAGAGAACTGCCATGGCTGAAGTACTCGTGCTCGTCGAGCACGCCGACGGAGCGGTGAAGAAGGTCACCACCGAACTGCTCACCGCGGCCCGAGCTTTGGGCGAGCCGTCCGCTGTCGTCGTCGGCGGACCCGGCACCGCCGCACCACTGGTTGAGGATCTCAAGGCCGCCGGTGCCGCGAAGATCTACGTCGCCGAGGGCGACGATGCCGACAATTACCTGATCACGCCGTTCGTCGATGTGCTCGGAAACCTGGTGGAGTCGGCCGGCCCGGCTGCGGTTCTGCTGCCGGCCACGGCCGATGGCAAGGAGATCGCCGGTCGGCTGGCCGCCCGGATCGGTTCGGGCGTGCTCTCCGATGTCGTCGGTGTCCAGGCGGGAGGTACCGCCACCCATTCGATCTTCGGCGGGGCGTTCACCGTCGAGGCCAAGGTCAACGCCGAGGTGCCGGTGATCACCGTGCGCCCCGGTGCTATCGAGGCCGAGCCCAGCCCGGCTGCCGGTGAGCAGATCGCCGTGGAGGTGCCTGCGCCGGCTGCCGGTGCAGCCCGGATCACCGCACGGCAGCCCGCCGTCGCCGGTGACCGCCCGGAACTCGCCGAGGCCGCCATTGTGGTCGCCGGCGGTCGCGGGGTGGGTAGCGCGGAGAAGTTCAGCGTGGTCGAGGAGCTTGCCGACTCGATGGGCGGTGCGGTGGGCGCCTCCCGGGCGGCGGTGGATTCCGGGTACTACCCCGGCCAGTTCCAGGTCGGCCAGACCGGCAAGACGGTGGCGCCGCAGCTTTACATCGCCCTGGGCATCTCCGGGGCGATCCAGCATCGCGCCGGAATGCAGACGTCCAAGACCATCGTGGCGGTCAACAAGGACGAAGAGGCGCCGATTTTCGAGATCTCTGATTACGGCGTCGTCGGCGACCTGTTCAACGTCACCCCGCAGCTGACCGAGGCGGTCAAGTCCCGCAAGGGCTGACCGCATTCGGCAGATCACGTACAGCGCCCGGCCGGGAAACCGGTCGGGCGTTATGCGCGCCGGGCCCGTTCCGTCAGGGTTACACCGGAGTCGGTACGGGACTACCCGGCATACGATCGCCGTCGGGTGTGCGGCGCCGCCGAATCATGTGTACGAGGATCAGGACCGAACACACGGCGGCGAACACGCACCACAGCGATGCGAACTCCTGGAAGTAGAAGATCGCGACCACCACCAGACCGACCAGGTTGAGCGCGCCGAACGCCACGATGGATCGGTAGCCGGACATCAGCGGCGGCCCGATCACGGCGACGATGTACAGCACTGCCCACAGCAGGGGGTGCACGACGTCGGTTTGGTACTCGAGCCCGTTGGGATGCCGGATCACCTCCACCGGATTGGCCAGGACCACGTATCCGAGATAGCCGGAAACGATGAGGCCCAGGGCCAGGAAAGGCAGCCCGCGCCGGCGCGCGCGGCCGGCAGGTTCGAGCAGCATCACCGCCAGTGGCATGTAGGTGGGCAGCAGCGGCCACGCGATGAACAGATAGGCGCGCATCGCCATGTTCGCGATCCCGGCCGATACGTCACCGTCCAGGCCCGCCCACACCGCGACCTCGAGGAACTGGTGTACCGCGAACACCGTCGGGAGCAACGCGAACAGCAACTCCCGCCGGTGGCGGACTTCCCGCAGTGAGAGCACGGCGACCGGAACCAATGCGGTACCCACCACCAGATCGGCCGTCATTGAGAAGCACACCGGTACATGGTCCCATGGCGGCGTCCGGCGGGCATCGCCGTGACGGCGTTGCGACGACCGAACGACCCGGCCGATCCCGCGGCGGGTCGGCCGATTCGGCCGCAATGTGCACCTCCGGCTGCCGGTATCCTGAACGGGCCATGAGCCAGACCCGGTCGGTATATCTCGACCACGCTGCCACCACCCCGATGCATCCCG
Source organism: Actinomycetes bacterium (assembly GCA_022600695.1). GTDB lineage: Bacteria > Actinomycetota > Actinomycetes > Mycobacteriales > Mycobacteriaceae > Mycobacterium. The sequence goes on from JAHZJY010000071.1 coordinate 3,610, forward strand.
AGGCCATCGAGGCGATGACCGATGTCCTGGCCACCGTTGGCAACGCGTCCTCGCTGCACACCGCTGGACGGGCCGCCCGCCGCCGACTCGAGGAGGCGCGGGAAAGCCTCGCCGCACTGCTGGGCGCGCGGCCGTCGGAGGTGATCGTCACCGCCGGCGGCACCGACAGCGACAATCTCGCCGTCAAAGGCATCTACTGGGCCCGTCGCGATGCCGATCCCGGCCGCCGGCGCATCATCACCACCGCCGTCGAGCACCACGCAGTCCTCGATGCCGTCACCTGGCTGGCCGCCCACGAGGGCGCCGAGGTGACGTTTTTGCCGTCGGAGCCGGACGGATCGGTGACCCCGGGTGCGCTGCGGGCCGCATTGGCCGACCACGACGATATCGCCCTGATCTCGGTGATGTGGGCCAACAACGAGGTGGGCACCATCATGCCGATCGCGGAGATGGCATCCGTGGCAGCCGAATTCGGTGTCCCGATGCACAGCGACGCGGTGCAGGCAGTCGGTCAGCTTGGGCTGGACTTCGCCGGATCCGGGTTGTCGGCGCTAAGCCTGACCGCGCACAAATTCGGCGGTCCCACCGGGGTCGGTGCGCTGCTGTTGCGCCGCGACACCGGCTGTGTGCCGTTACTGCACGGCGGCGGCCAGGAGCGAGATGTCCGTTCCGGAACCCTGGACGTCGCCGGATCGGTCGCGATGGCGACGGCCGCCGGTATCGCGGTCGGCTCCCAGGAGGTGACCTCGGCGCGGTTGCGGTCACTGCGGGATCGGCTCATCGACGGTGTGCTCGGCACGATCGACGATGCGCACCTCAACGGCGCCACAGCGCAGCGGAGGCTGCCCGGCAACACCCATTTCACCTTCCGTGGTTGCGAGGGTGATTCTCTGCTGATGCTGCTGGACGCCGGTGGCATCGAGTGCTCCACCGGTTCGGCCTGCACGGCCGGGGTCGCCCAGGCATCCCACGTGCTGACGGCCATGGGCGTCGATGCCGGGACGGCCCGTGGCTCGCTTCGACTCTCGCTGGGCCATACCAGCACCGACGAGGATGTCGATGCCGCGTTGCGGGTGCTGCCCGCCGCCGTGCAACGGGCCCGGCAGGCGACACTGGCCAGTACCCCGGTGGTGGCTCGGTGAGAGTCCTGGTGGCGATGAGCGGCGGGGTGGACTCCTCGGTGGCCGCCGCCCGTATCACCGAAGCCGGCCACGATGTGGTGGGCGTTCATCTGGCGCTGTCCCGGGAGCCCGGCGCGCTGCGCACCGGATCGCGCGGATGCTGCTCGCGCGAGGACGCAGGAGACGCCCGCCGCGTTGCCGATATCCTCGGAATCCCCTTCTACGTCTGGGATTTCGCTGACCGCTTCGAAGCCGAGGTGATCGATGACTTCGTGTCGTCCTACGCTCGCGGGCAGACCCCCAACCCGTGTGTGCGATGTAACGAGCGGATCAAGTTCTCCGCGCTCGCCGACCGGGCACTGGCCCTGGGCTTCGACGCGGTAGCCACCGGTCATTACGCCCGGCTGGCCGCGGGTCGGCTCCGGCGTGCGGTGGACCGCGACAAGGACCAGTCCTACGTGCTGGGCGTGCTGACGGCCGATCAACTGCGCCACGCGGTGTTCCCGATCGGCGATACCCCCAAGGCGGCGATCCGGGAGGAGGCAGCCCGTCGGGGTCTGGCGGTGGCCGACAAACCGGACAGTCACGACATCTGTTTCATCCCGACCGGCGACACCCGGGCCTTCCTGGGCGCGCGTATCGGGGTGCGACCGGGGGCCGTCGTGGACGCCGGCGGGGCCGTCCTGGCCCACCACGACGGGGTACACGGTTTCACCGTCGGCCAGCGCAAGGGCCTCGGCATCGCCGGGCCCGGCCCGGACGGCCGGCCGCGCTATGTCACCGGTATCGACGCCGAAACCGGCGCCGTGCAGGTCGGCGGTGCGGAGGATCTGGACACCTGGTCGCTGACGGGAAGCCGTCCGGTGTTCACCGCCGGCCGGCAGCCTGCCGGACAAGCCGAGTACGAGGTTCAGGTGCGCGCACACGGTGGCGTCGCCGCGGCCAGGGTCGAATTCGCTGACGGGATGGTGCGAGCCGCGCTCCGGACCCCGCTGCGGGGGGTGGCGCCCGGTCAGACGATGGTGCTCTATCGCCCCGACCCAGCCGGTGACGAGGTCATCGGCAGTGCAACGATTGCCCGCGACCCATGATGGGTGCCGCAGGAGTATCCACGCAATGATTCCGGCCGCGGCGCCGAAGAGGTCGCGCGGCTGACGCGTAGGTTTGCCGGGTGAACACTTGTGCCGCGGCTACCGGCGTGGGTTCCTGGCCCGGTAC
>JAHZJY010000072.1 GCA_022600695.1 Actinomycetes bacterium
ATGGCCAGCACCTTGGCCTTCTGCGCTTTGGCGTGCCGCACCGCCTCCAGGGTGTCGGCGGTCTCGCCGGACTGGGAGATCGCGATCACCAGGGTGCTGCGGTCCAGCACCGGGTCGCGGTAGCGGAATTCGCTGGCGAGTTCGACCTCCACCGGCAGCCGGGTCCAGTGTTCGATGGCGTACTTGGCCAGCAGGCCGGAGTGGAAGGCGGTACCGCAGGCGACGATGAAGACCTTGTCCACCTCGCGCAGCTCCTGGTCGGAGAGCCGTTGCTCGTCAAGGACGATGCGCCCGTCAACGAAGTGGCCGAGCAGGGTCTCGGCGACCGCAGTGGGCTGCTCGGCGATCTCCTTGAGCATGAAGTAGTCGTAGCCGCCCTTCTCGGCGGCCGACAGGTCCCAGTCGATATGGAACGTCCGGGCATTCGCTCCGTCGTCGTTACCGTCGAAATCGGTGATCCGGTAACCGTCGGCGGTGATGACCACAGCCTGGTCCTGACCGAGTTCGACTGCCTCCCTGGTGTATTCGATGAAGGCCGCGACATCGGAACCCAGGAACATCTCCCCGGCACCGACCCCGACGACCAGCGGCGTGGACCGCCGGGCGGCGACGATGGTGCCCGGATCGCCGGCGTGGGCGAACACCAGCGTGAAATGACCCTCCAGGCGCCGCAGCACGGCCAGCACCGAGGCCACGAAATCGCCGGCGGTGGCGCCGTCCCGGTATGCCCGGGCCACCAGGTGAACGGCCACCTCGGAATCGGTGTCACTGGCGAACTCGACACCGGCGGCCTCGAGTTCGCAGCGCAAGGCGGCGAAGTTCTCGATGATGCCGTTGTGCACCACGGCGAATTCGCCGGCCGCGTCCCGGTGCGGATGCGCATTGCGATCGGTGGGCCGGCCGTGGGTGGCCCACCGGGTGTGGCCGATCCCGGCCGTCCCGGTCAGTGCGCCGGAATCGGTCTCGGAAAGTGCGGCCTCCAGGTTCGCCAGCCGGCCGGCGCGGCGGCGGACCGTGAGGCCGCCGTCGTCATCGATCAGCGCCAGGCCCGCGGAGTCGTAGCCTCGATATTCCATCCGGCGCAACGCGTCCACCACGACGTCGCGGGCGGGTCGATGCCCGACATACGCCACGATTCCGCACATGGTCTCCCAGGGTAGTCCAGCACGACCACCGGGCCGGTCGGCTACCGTCAGGGAGTGGCCCGCACCCGCACCGTGTTCACCGCGCTGAAACGGCGCGGCCCGCATCAGGTTCTGCGCGGCGACCTGGCCTTCGCCGGGATTCCGGGGGTCGTCTACACCCCCGCAGCCGGTTATCACCTGCCCGGCGTGGCCTTCGGGCACGAGTGGCTCACCGACGTCGGCAACTACGGCGGAACCCTCGAGCACCTGGCCAGCTGGGGCATCGTGGCCGCCGCGCCGGACACCCAGCGTGGCCCGGCCCCTTCGGTGCTGGGCCTCAGCCATGACCTGACGGCGACACTGGACGTCATCAGCGGGGTGCGGCTGGGTACCGGACAGATCAGCGTGGCCGCCGGCAAGCTGGGCCTGGCCGGTCACGGCTTCGGCGGTTCGGCGGCGGTGCTGGCCGCTTCCGGCACGGTGCCACCCACAGCGGTGGCCGCGGTGTTTCCCTCGACGACCAAGCCGTCGGCCCGAGCGGCGGCCGCCACCCTGCAGGTGCCGGGGATGGTGCTGGCCACCCCGGACGACGCCACATCATTGCGCACCGATGCGCTCGAGGTGGGATCGGCCTGGACCGGAGCGGTGGTGCGGACGGTCGACAAGGCCACCGCCGGGGGGCTGACCGAAAAACGCCGGATCGCCGGGATGCTGGGCCTGCCCGGCTCCAGCACCCGCACCCAGCGGACCGTCCGGGCCCTTCTGACCGGATTCCTGCTGTTTCACCTGGCCGGGGACAAGGCCTACCGCGCCTTCGCCGACCCCGATGCCGATCTGCCGCACACCGGTCGTCCCGACCCGGACGCACCCCCGGTGACCGACGAGGACAGGATCGTCGCGCTGTTCCGGTAGCGTCCGGCTGCATGCGCACCGGTATCTTCCTGTCCTACGCGGGCGGCTTCCGCGAAACCGCCGACCACGTCGCCGAGTTGGAGAAAATGGGCGTGGACATCGTCCTGGTCGCCGAGGCGTACTCCTTCGACGCGGTCAGCCAACTCGGATATCTGGCGGCCAAGACCTCGACGATAGAACTGGGCTCCGGAATCCTTCCGATCTACACGCGCACGCCGGCATTGCTGGCCATGACCGCCGCCGGACTGGACTACGTCTCCGACGGTCGGTTCCGGCTCGGCATCGGGACCTCAGGACCGCAGGTGATGGAGGGCTTTCACGGCGTTGCGTTCGACGCACCCCTGGGGCGTACCAGGGAAGTGGTCGACATCTGCCGTCAGGTGTGGCGGCGGGAGCGGTTGACCCATCAGGGCCGCAGCTACCAGATCCCGCTGCCGCCGGACCGCGGCACCGGGCTCGGTAAACCACTGAAGCTGATCAATCAGCCGGTTCGCGAGCGCATCCCGATCACCATCGCCTCGCTCGGACCCCGCAACGTCGAGCTCACCGCCGAGATCGCCGAAGGCTGGCAACCGATCTTCTTCTACCCCGAGCGCGCCGATCAGATCTGGGGTGAGGCGCTGCGAGCCGGCCAGGCCAAACGCGACCCGCAGCTGGGCGACCTCGACGTGATGGTCGGCGTTTCGCTCGCCATCGGCGACGATGTCGAAGACCGGCTGCAGTGGGCCAAACCCCAACTGGCGCTGTACATCGGCGGGATGGGCGCCAAAGGCCGCAACTTCTATCACAACGTGGCCACCCGGTACGGGTTCGGTGCGGTCGCCGACCGCATCCAGGAGCTCTACCTGTCCGGCCGAAAGGCGGAAGCGATTGCGGCGGTACCGGATGAGTTGGTCCGCAACGTGTCCCTGATCGGATCCCGAGGCTATGTGAAAGAGCGCATCGCCGCCTTCGCCGAGGCGGGGGTGACCACACTCCTGGTTTCCCCGGTGGCCGCCGACGAGGCCGAGTACGCCGACTTCGTCGGTCAGCTACAGCAACTGCTGCCCTGACACCTCATCGGCCGACCTGAGGGAGTTCGTCGGCGGCGATCTCGCACGGGGTGCCGAGATCGGGAGCCGGTTCGGCGGTGAGCTCGACTGGGGGTGGCAGCTCGACGGGCGGCGGCAACTCGGCGGGCAGCACAGGGCCCGCGTCCGGGGCCACCTCGGTGAGCACCGGTGCGGCGACCGGCACCGGAGCCGGCAGGGGATTCGACGCTGGATTCGGCGCTGGATTCAACTCGGCGGGCTCAGCCTCCGGCCGCGATGGAACCGTGACGTCCGCCACCGATTCGGCCGGCACATCGCCCGGCACGTCGCCCGGTACATCGGGCGGCACGTCAAGCGGTGCATCCACGGGCACGGCGGACCCGAGGTGGTCGGCGATCTGGGCGACAAGACCCAGCAGTGCCCCGCCGAGGTCGGGAACGCCGGGCAGTGGCATTCCGGGCGGCACCACCGCCGGACCCGGCGGCCATTGGGCCATGGCCGCCGGACCCGGCGGCTGGCTGACCGGTGCGTCCGAACCTGAACCGTCCGCCAACCGGTCGCGCAGCACGGCCATCTCGCCGGCGACCTGCTGCAGATCGGCGACGACGCCCAGCCCTTCGGTGCACTGTTTTTGGATGAGATCAATTGCCGCCAGACCGGATTCACCACCCCAGCCCTCATCCAGCACGGCGAGCGCCTCCCGCTGGAGGCACAGAGCTTCTTCAGCCGCCGCGGC
>JAHZJY010000073.1 GCA_022600695.1 Actinomycetes bacterium
CAGCTGTACGGCGGTGCGCTGCGGATGACCCGAAACCCCACCGACGCCGAGGACCTGCTGCAGGAAACCATGGTCAAGGCCTACGCCGGATTCCGGTCCTTCCGGGAGGGCACCAACCTCAAGGCCTGGCTGTACCGGATTCTGACCAACAGCTACATCAACGCCTACCGCAAGAAGCAGCGTCAGCCCGCCGAGTACCCCACCGAGGAGATCACCGACTGGCAGTTGGCGGCCAGCGCCGAGCATACGTCCACCGGATTGCGCTCGGCGGAGGTCGAGGCGCTGGAAAATATGCCGGACAGCGAAATCAAAGAGGCGCTCCAGGCGTTACCAGAAGAGTTCCGGCTCGCGGTGTATCTAGCCGACGTCGAGGGCCTGCCGTACAAGGAGATCGCTGAGATCATGGAAACACCGATCGGGACCGTGATGTCCCGTCTGCACCGGGGTAGGCGTCAGTTGCGGACGCTGCTCACCGATGTCGCCCGTGACCGCGGGTTTATGCGGGGTCAGGATGAGGGCCACGAGGCTCAGGAGGCGACCTCGTGAGCATTGATGATCCCCAGCTCGACCCCGATCCCGGCCACGCCGACTGCGCGCTGGTCATTCGCCAGGTCTGGGCGCTGCTCGACGGTGAGGTCACCGACGGCAGCCGTGCGGAGTTGCGCCGGCATCTCGAGGACTGCCCGGCCTGCCTGCGCCACTACGGGGTGGAGGAACGCATCAAGAAGCTCATCGCCACCAAGTGCAGCGGGGAGAAGGCCCCCGCCTACCTGGTCGAACGGGTGCGGATGGAAATCAGCCGCACCACCATCATCCGCCGGGGCTGATCACCGGGATCAAGCCGGGAGATCAGGAATTGGGTCGCTTGCCGTGGTTGGCCTTGCTGTGCTTGCGGTCGCGCTTCTTCCGGCCACGTTTGGCCATGGTTCTACCTCCGAATGATCAGGATTTACCTCTATTGTCGCACGGCGCCGGAACCGCTCGGTGCGGCGGTGTTGTGGTTCGATAGAGCCTCAGGGCAGAGCTTTGGAGTGAGGGTGACATGGCCGAGGATGTGCGCGCCGAGATCGTGGCCAGTGTGTTGGAGGTCGTGGTCAGCAAGGGCGACCAGATCGGCCCCGGGGAAATCCTTGTCCTGCTCGAGTCGATGAAGATGGAGATTCCGGTGCTGGCCGAGGTCGCGGGGACCATCGCCGAGGTCAACGTGGCGGTCGGCGACGTCATCCAGGCCGGTCACCTCATCGCTGTCATCGACGACTAGCGGCGGCGGATGTCGACCCTCGGTGAGCTGCTCGCCGAGCACACCGATTTGCCCGGCAGCGTGGTGGATCACCTGCACGCCGTGGTGGGCGAGTGGCAACTGCTCGCCGATATGTCCTTCGGCGACCTGTTGATGTGGGTCCGCCGCGGGGATGGGGTGGACAACGCCGTGGTGTGCGTGGCGCAGTGCCGCCCCAATACCGCCCCGACCATGCTGATCACCGATGCGGTGAGCACCGTCGCGGCGGAGGAGGCCCTGGTGGGGACGGTTCCGGTGCGCTACCGCGGAGATGTGGTGGCGCTGCTGACCCGGCAGACCGCGGGGGACGGCCGCCGTACGTCCTCGCGGCTGGAGACCGCCTACCTGGACTGTGCCGCGACCCTGCTGGACATGGTGTCGGAGGGAACCTTTCCGAACGTCGGCCAGTCGGCGGTCTCGCGGTCCAGTCCCCGGGTGGGTGACGGCTTCATCCGCCTGGACGTCGAGGGTGTGGTCAGCTACGCCAGCCCCAATGCGCTCTCGGCCTGCCATCGCATGGGCCTGACCGCCGAACTCGAGGGGCACGCCCTCCTCGCGGTGACCCGCCCGCTGATATCCGACCCGTTCGAGGCGACGGAGTTGGCCAACCACATCGCAGAGTCGCTGACCGGGGGTGCCGGGATGCGACTGGAGGTCGACGCCGGCGGGGCGACCGTGCTGTTCCGCACGCTGCCGTTGGTGGTCGGCGGTCGGTCCGTCGGGGCCGCGGTACTGGTTCGTGATGTCACGGAGGTCAAGCGGCGCGACCGGGCGCTGCTGTCCAAGGACGCGACCATCCGGGAGATCCACCATCGGGTCAAGAACAACCTGCAGACCGTGGCGGCACTGCTGCGGCTTCAGGCCCGGCGCACCGCCAACGTGGAGGGCCGCCACGCGCTGCTGGAGTCGGTGCGCCGGGTCGCGGCCATTGCGGAGGTCCACGAGGCGCTGTCGATGTCGGTGGACGAGGAGGTCAATCTCGACGCGGTGATCGACCGCATCCTGCCGGTCATGAACGACGTGGTCCGCCTTGGCAGCCCGATCCGGATCAACCGGGAGGGCACGCTGGGGGTGCTCGACGCCGAGCGGGCCACCGCGCTGGTCATGGTGGTCACCGAACTGGTCCAAAACGCCGTCCAGCACGGGTTCGAGCACGCCCCCGATCCCGGGGCCGAGCGGGGGCGGGTGGTGATCCGGGCCGACCGTTCGGCGCGGTCGCTGAACATCGTGGTCCACGACGATGGGTGTGGTCTGCCGGCCGGGTTCAGCCTGGAGAGCTCCGAGCGGCTGGGCCTGCAGATCGTCCGGACCCTGGTGTCGGCCGAGTTGGACGGCACGCTGGAGATGCGCGCGGTCGCCGCTGGCGGCACGGATGCGGTGCTGCGGGTGCCGATCGGCCGCAAAAGAATCGCGGCCCCGGGCTGATGCCGGGGCCGCGATCAGGTCGGGATCGAACTAGACGCCGGTGCGGGCCCGGGTGCGGGCGTTCCGGCGCTTGAGGGCGCGACGTTCGTCCTCGCTCATACCGCCCCAGACGCCGGCGTCCTGCCCGGACTCCAGTGCCCAGGCCAGGCAGTCGGTGACCACCGGGCAGCGGTTGCAGACAAGCTTCGCGTCGGCGATCTGAGCAAGGGCAGGACCGCTGTTGCCGACGGGGAAGAACAGTTCCGGATCTTCGTCCCGGCAGACCGCCTTGTGGCGCCAATCCATCTGTCGCTACTCCTTATTCTCCGTGTGCGCACCAAAATTCGGGGGCAAGCCCCCTGAACTTCGGTTGTTAACCCGTGCACACACAAACGTTGTTGCACTGTTACACCGATGTTGTCACAGGCCCGGCGGAAGTCAATGGGACTTGAACGAACCGTGGGCAATGTCACTTCCCGGGCCGGTGTGATGGCCCGTCCTGCAGTGTACTAAAGTCTGTTGCAGATGCGCCTGAAAGCGCTGATCAGTCTGGTTGCGCCGGCGGCGCGACCACGTTCAGCGCCTCCGGAACCGCGGTGAAGGTCATCTCGGTGCGCATTCCGAGAAAATCTCCGTCCACCTGGCAGGCGATCGGTTCGGCTGAGGTCAGCCGGACCCAGGGCAGGTCATCGTGACGGATGAGATCCCGGCCCTTGATCTCGGCTTTACGGGCCAGCATCCGGCGCACCACCAGCAGGTTCGTGATGACGTTCATGCCGGTCACGGCGAACACCCCCAGGCCGCCCTCGAAGGTGGTGCCCGGATTGGTCCACACCGGCCGGCTGTTGGCGTAGGTCCAGGGGCTGGAGTTGGAGACGAATGCGAAATGCACCCCGGCTTGCGGCTCCCGGCCCGGCAACTCCAGGGTCAGCAGCGGTTGCGCCCGGGCGCTGCCGAGCATTTCGCGGACCGCGATGCGGATATAGCGGGCCGCGGTCACTTTTCGGCCCTTAGCCCGCTGGGCCTCCACCGCGGCCACCACATCCCCGTCCACACCGAGCCCCGCGGTGAACACCGACCAGCGCTCGGTGCAGTCCATCAGGCCGATACGCCGCCACGGATCGGCTGGGCGGTGCTCGCCGAGCAGGTCGATCAGCTGGTTGGTGGCTTCGGTGGGATCCGGGCTGATACCCAGGGCGCGAGCGAAGACGTTGGCCGATCCGCCGGGCACCACGGCGACGGCGGGCAGCGTGTCGGCCGCGGGCCGGTCCGGGCCGGGTGCCCCGAGCAGTCCGTTGACCACTTCGTTCACCGTGCCGTCCCCGCCGTGCACGATGATCACGTCCATCCCGTCCCGACGGGCGGCCTCGGCGATCTCGACGGCGTGCCCGCGGTGATCGGTGTGCGCCACCGAAAGGTTCAGCCGGCTCTCCAGCGCATGTGCCAGCAGATCGCGGCCGGCCGGCGTTGTGGAGGTGGCGTTGGGGTTGACGATCAGCACGGCGCGCACGAGAGATGAGCCTATCGGGGGCAACTACACTCGGAGCCGCCCCGGAGGGAGGTGGCACGGTGACCGGGAAAAACCCAGCGAGCCGCATTCGGGCCCTGATCACGGCGGCGGTCCTGACGGCCTGCCTGCATCTCGGTGCGGCGCCGACCGCCGGTGCCGACCCCGGAGTCGCGGCGGACCCGCTACTGCTCAGTGTCGAGGAGGTGCGCGCCATCGCCGGTAACGCCGACTTGGCCCCGGCGGCGCCGGTCGACCGGCCGGGCGGCCAGCATCAGTACGACGCGCAGTACCCGAGCCAGTGCCACGGTGTCTTCAACCAGGACGTCGCCTTCGCCGGCGGGTACAGCCAGTTCCGGTCGGTCTCGTATCCGGGGCCGGCCAACCGGACCGTCACCCAGGCCGTCGCGGTGTATCCGAACTCCTCGGCCGCGCGGGCCGCGCTGACGCGGCTCGGGAAGGCGCTGAACGCCTGTTCGGAATTGGGGGTGCCCGGGATGGCGATCACCGCGCAGATCCTCGACCGCGCGACGTTCGCGGTGTGCGAGGAGCAGTGCGCCACCCTTTACCGGGCGGCCGGGCCGGTGCTGATCGGGGTCGACGCCGTCCAATTCGGCGATTCGGACCGGATCGCCACCGCGGTGCTGCAGCAGATCAGCGGTCGGGTCGCGGCGGCTTAAGCTCAACGTATGAGCTCTTCGCCCCCGACGACGGTGCGGGCCGCGGCCGCCCTGGTCGGCCTCGAGGGTACCGCGGGCATGGCCGGTGCGGTGGTGTTCCTGATTCGCGGGCTGACCGGCGCCGACCGCCATATCGTCAACGGATTCGGCAATGCGGCCTGGTTCGCGGTGATCGGCGCGGCGCTGCTGACGTCGGCCTGGGCGCTGTGGACCGGTCGGCGCTGGGGGCGCGGTATCGCGGTGTTCGCCCAACTGCTGCTGCTTCCGGTGACCTGGTACGTCGCGGTCGGCTCGCACCGCTGGTTCTACGGGATCCCGGTCGCCGTGATCGCGGCGGCGGCGCTGGTGCTGTTGTTCGCGCCCGCCACCCTGCGCTGGTTGGCCTACGACCCGGCCAGTTCCGACAGCTCCGGGCCGGACACCCGGTAGCCGATCCACTCCGACATCTGCCGACCCCCCACCGACTCGTACAGCGCGATCGCATCGGTGTTCCAGTCCAGCACCGCCCAGCTCAATCGGCTGTAGCCGCGCCGGAGGCATTCGCGGGCCAGCGTGGACAGCAGCGCGCGGGCCAGGCCCCGGCGGCGGAACTCCTCCCGCACGAACAGGTCCTCGAGGTGCAGGCCCGGCACACCGTCCCAGGTGGAGAAGTTCCGGAACCACAGCGCCATCGCCGCCGTCTCACCACCGACCTCGCCGATATGACAGCCGGCCACCGGGTCCCCGCCGAAAAGGGCGGCGGTGATCTGGTCCTCGGTCACCGTGCAGGCGTCGGGTGCCCGCTCGAATCCGGCCAACTCGTGGATCATCGCGACGATATCGGCCTCGTCGCCGGGACGGGCCGGTCGTATCCGGGCGGCACTCTCAGGACCCACGGTCATACCCCCAGGGCGGTCAGGATGGTGCGGAACTTCGTGGTGGTCTCGGCGACTTCGTCATCCGGGTCGGACTCGGCCACGATCCCGCCACCGGCCAGGGCCTGGGCGGCGAGCCGGTCGGCCGACAGTTCGGCACCGCGGATCGCCACCACCCAGCGGCCGTCGCCGCGGGCATCGCACCAGCCGACCGCACCGGCGTAGAAGCCGCGGCCGTCCTCCACCTCGGCGATCGCGTCGACGGCGGCGGCGGTCGGTACCCCGCCGACGGCGGGGGTGGGGTGCAGGGCCAATGCCAGATCCAGTGCGGTGGTGCCGGTGTGGCGAAGCGTGCCACGGATCGGGGTGTTCAGGTGCCAGAGCGCGGCGGTGCTGCTGAGCCGGGGTTCGGCGGCCACCTGCAGGTCGGCGCACAGTGGTTCCAGGCAGGCCCGCATGGTGTCGACGACCAACTGGTGCTCGTGGCGGTCCTTGCCGGATGCGGCCAGGGCGGCTCCGTTGGCCGCGTCGGCTTCGGGGTCCGCGGACCGTGCGGCGGATCCGGCGAACGGCTGGCAGAGGACCTGATCGCCGGTGCGGGCCACCAGTAGTTCGGGGCTGGCCCCCACCAGCACGGTGCCGAGATGCCCACCGCCGGCGGGGGAGAGGTCGGTCAGGTACCCGGTGGCCTCCGGGTCGGCCTCGATCAGCCGGTGCAGGATGGTCAACGGGTCCATCGGGCCGTCGGCGACCAGTCGCAGCGCCCGGGCCAGGACCAGCTTCTGCAGGGGGTTGCCGGGATCGCGGAGGTCCGCCAGCGCCCGTTCGACCCGGGACCGGTGTACCGCGGGATCGGGCCGGGTCGCGGCGATCCGCACCGGCGGCATCGGTGCGCCGCCGCGCCGGGGTAGCGTCTCGCTGACGCTGAGCGGCGTCAGCAGTGCCGCCGGAGTCCGCACATCGAACGGCAGCGCGCCCACGACCAGTTCGGCGGACCCGCTCCGCAGGGCGGCGGCTGCCGCGCCGATATCAGCGTATCCACGGCGGATACCCGCTGCGACAAGGGTTTTACCGGGTCCCGCGCCGGCCGGACCGGTCAGTACGAAGGATGGTGGGTGGCTCACGTTCAGGTAACCGGGTGGCTGGTCAGACCCAGGGCCGAGAGTTGACGCAGGCCGTATTCGAAGCCGCACACCGCCACCGCCGCGGTGCCGAATCCATAGCGCGCGCCCTCCCGCAGTGGCTGTTCCACCCAGCGGGTGACAATCGAACGAGAGAAGTGGCCGTGGCTGACGAACACCACGTCCCGGTCTGGCAGCTGGTCCAGGGCGTGGGCCACGGCCTGGTCGGCCCGCATGCTCACCTGGTCGACGCTCTCCCCGCCCGGGCAGCCGTAGGTCCACAGCAGCCAGCCCGGGGTCTCGGTCCGGATCTCATGGGTGGTCAGGCCCTCGTAGTCGCCGTAGTCCCACTCGACCAGCAGCGGTGAAACCTCGTCGATTCGCAGGCCGGCGAGCTCGGCGGTGGCCACCGCGCGCCGGCGTGGGCTACTGATGACCATCGGGTTGTCCAGGGCCAGGCGCTCAAGGGTCAGCCCGGCCAGTTTCGCCTGCTGGCGGCCGTTTTCGGTGAGCTCGATATCGGTGCGACCGGTGTGCTGACCGCTGACCGACCACTCTGTTTCGCCGTGCCGGAGAAGGATCAGACGATGGTTGCCGACGCTCACGCTCACCGATTCTGCCCGAACCTGTCAGGATGGTCGGCGTGACGCGAGTACTGGCAGTGGCCAACCAGAAGGGTGGGGTGGCCAAGACGACCACGGTTGCTTCGCTGGGGGCGGCGTTCGTCAGCGAGGGTAAACGGGTGCTGTTGGTGGATCTCGATCCGCAGGGGTGCCTGACGTTCTCGTTGGGAACCGATCCGGACAAGCTGCCGGTATCGGTGCACGAGGTGTTGCTCGGCGAGGTCGAGCCGGGTGCGGCGGTGGTGGAGACGCCGGAGGGGATGAGCCTGCTGCCGGCCAACATCGATCTGGCCGGTGCCGAGGCGATGCTGCTGATGCGGGCCGGGCGCGAATACGCGCTGAAGCGTGCGCTGGCGAAACTGGCGGAGGCGGCCGAAGACGGACATGAGTTCGACGTCGTGATCATTGACTGCCCGCCGTCGCTGGGGGTGCTCACCCTCAACGGACTGACCGCTGCCGACGAGGTGATAGTGCCGCTGCAGTGCGAGACCCTCGCCCACCGCGGGGTCGGGCAGTTCCTGCGCACCGTCGCCGATGTGCAGCAGATCACCAACCCGAACCTGACGCTGCTCGGTGCGCTGCCCACGCTCTACGATTCGCGCACCACCCACAGCCGCGACGTGCTGTTCGACGTCGCCGACCGCTACGACCTGCCGGTGCTGTCGCCGCCGATCCCGCGAACGGTGCGCTTCGCCGAGGCCAGCGCGTCAGGGTCGTCGGTGCTGGCCGGCCGCAAGAACAAGGGTGCGATCGCCTACCGCGAGCTGGCCGATTCCCTGCTCCGGCACTGGCGTTCCGGCAAGGCGTTACCGACCTACGGCGGCTAGAGCTGAGCGATGCCGGTCAGGCCGGCCCGTAACCGGCCAGCACCCCACCGCGCTGCTCGATCACCATCGATCCGCTGACCGCGGGCAGCACCGCCCCGGTGCCGGGTGGGTGGGCCAGCGGGATCACCCGCTCCTCGGCGCCGTCGGTCGGATCGTAGACGGCCAGGCCCGCGGCCACCGGCACCAGCAGCCGCCCGGCCATCATCGTGGCCGGTCCGAGCGGAGCCGACGGCCCGGTGGCGTCCAGGGTGTAGCGGTAGTCCAGCGTGTTGTCGAACACCATGACCGTGCTGCCGGTCCACCAGGTGATCAGGTTCCCGGCCCGGGTGACGGCCGGAACAGCGCCGGACAACTCCGGCGGGGTGCGCAACTCGGTTCCGGACACCTTGGTGCCGGTCTCGTCGTAGACCACGACCTCCGAGCGGGGGGTCGGCAGGTACACCGCGGCCGTGGTGCCGGCCATGGCCAGCACGCGGGCCTCGGCGTCGATGGCCACTCCGGGCAGCGGTACGTGCTTGACCTCCGGCTCGTCCTCCTCCTTCGCCGGTTTGAGCAGGGTCAGCCGCAGATCGTCCTCGCCGCGGCAGGCCTCCAGGACGCCGACGGCGCTCTCACCGCCGGCTGCTGACATCAGCGCGCACCCGCTGCCCAGCCCGGTGTTGACCGGTTTGACCGGGGCGTCGATCTCGCCGTAGGACAGCATCCGGATCAGGTCCGAACGCCACAGTTCCAGCCGGGTCGGGCCGGCCGAGAGCACCGCGTTGCCGTCGGAGGTGACCACCACGACCCGGTCGGCGTAGCTGGTGCGGGTCGGGCCACGCTGGCCGGTGGCCGCCTTCAGGCCACTGACCTGACCGCAGCCCCGGCGATCGGGATAGACCGCGACGACGAGGCTGTAGACGTAGGACACCCCGCAGAGGTCGGTGTCGCGGGCGTAGCTCCAGCGCTGCGCGCCGGTCTGCGGGTCCAGTCCCGCGACGGTGCGGCCGTCACCGGTGACCACCACACCGCCGAGCACCACCGGGTTCAAGGTGCGGCCGCTGGTTGCGCTCCACCGCTGCTGCAGTGCCGCCGGCACCGCCTCGGCTTTCGCGGCTGCCGCTGCCGCCTCGGCGGCCGGGCGGCTGATCGTGGCCCGCGCCGAACTGCGCCACCAGAAGAAACCGACGATCAGAGCGACCACAGCGGCGATCGCCGCCGCCGCGATCAGATCATCCCTGGTGCGGCGCTCCGGTCGGATCATCGGCTCAGTCGGAGGTTGCGCCCGCCCCGGCCGCCTTGCGCGGTCCGCGGCGGCGACGCCGGCGGGGCCGGCCGGAGCCGCCCTCGGCGGGCGTGGATCCCTCGAATTCGGCCGCACCGTCCGAATGTTTCGGATGAGCTGATGTGGCCGAAGTTGTTGTGGTCGAAGGGGTTCCGTTACGGCCGTCGGATCCCTGGCCGCCGCGGGTGCGCCGCCTCGACCGGTTACGGGACGGCCGGTCGGATTTGGAGTCCGTGGAACTGATCCGGGTCGAGCCCTTGGGGTCCGGACGTTTGCGCGCGGCGCCGATGCGGCCACCGACCCCGGCCGGAATGCCCAGTTCGGTGTAGAGATGCGGGGAATTGGAGTACGTCTCGGCCGGATCCGGGCACTCCAGTTTCAGGGCCGTGTTGATCATCGACCAGCGGTCCAGTTCGTCCCAGTCCACCAGGGTGATCGCGATACCCGTCTTACCGGCCCGGCCGGTGCGGCCGATGCGGTGCACGTAGGCCTGCTCGTCCTCGGGGATCTGGTAGTTGATCACGTGGGTGATGTCATCGATGTCGATACCGCGGGCGGCGACATCGGTGGCCACCAGCACATCGACGTCACCGGCGCGGAAGGCTTTCAGCGCCTTCTCCCGGGCGATCTGACCGAGGTCGCCGTGCACGGCCCCGACCTTGAACCCGCGCTCGGCCAGTTCGTCGGCCACCTTCTGGGCGGTGCGCTTGGTGCGGGTGAAGATCATGGTGGCACCGCGGGCGTCGGCCTGCAGAATGCGCGCGACCGTCTCGACCTTGTCCAACGCGTGGGCGCGATAGACGAACTGCTCGGTGGTGTCGTGGGTGGCCGCCCCCTGCACTCCTTCGGCCCGGATGTGGGTGGGCTGGTTCATGAAGGTTCGCGCCAGGGTGATGATCGGGTCCGGCATGGTCGCCGAGAACAGCATCGACTGCCGGGTGGCGGGGGTCTGCCGGAGAATCCGTTCGATATCGGGCAGGAAGCCGAGGTCGAGCATCTCGTCGGCTTCGTCGAGCACCAGCACCGACAGCCCGCCGAGGCGCAGATGGCCCTGCTGGGCGAGGTCGAGCAACCGTCCCGGGGTGCCGACGACCACGTCGGCGCCCTTCTGCAGCGACTCGATCTGCGGTTCGTAGGGCCGGCCGCCGTAGATGGACACCACAGACAGGGCGCGGCCGCGGTCCTGACCGGCCTTCAGGTGTTTCGCGGCGCCGGTGAGGTCGTTGAAGACCTGCAGGCACAGTTCGCGGGTGGGCACCACGACGAGCGCGCGCGGGGTGCCGTCCAGTGGCGGCTCACCCTCGGCGGTGAGGCGGTGCAACAGCGGTACGCCGAAGGCGAAGGTCTTGCCCATGCCGGTGCGGGCCTGACCGATCAGGTCATCGCCGGCCAGGGCCAGCGGGAGGGTGAGTTCCTGGATCGCGAAGGCGTTTTCGATGCCCTGCTCAGCGAGCGCGCGGACGATCTCGTCGCGGACCCCGAGTTGGGCGAAGCTGATCTCGTCGTGGGTATGCAGATGGGTCACAGATTTTTCTTTCCGGTGTCGTTTCCTCGTGTGTGCTTCACGCGCGCACGAGTTGTCGACTGTGGAAATGGGGCCCGGCGCCGAGGGGGGCGGGCCACTGCGTGCACGCACATTACCGACTGCCAGCATACCTGCTCAGCCATTTTCGACCGGCGGGCGTCCGACTACAGTGGCCGCATGGAAGCGACGCAGCCGGTTTCGTCCACGACGGTCGCCGCCGATCACCCCGGGATCAACGAGCTGTTCTCGTTGCTGGCCTACGGCGAGGTGGCGGCCTTCTACCGCCTCACCGACGAGGCGCGGATGGCACCGGATATGCGAGGCCGCATCAATATGGCCCGGATGGCCGCAGCGGAGATGGGCCACTACGAGGTGCTGCGCAGCACCCTCGAGACGCGCGGGGTCGATGTGCTGGCGGCCATGACCCGCTACGCGCCGGCGCTGGAGCAGTACCACCGGTTGACCACGCCGAGCACCTGGCTGGAGGCCCTGGTGAAGACTTATGTCGGCGATGCGATGGCGGCCGACCTGTACCTGGCGATCGCGGGCTCGCTGCCGGATGAGGTTGCCGACGTGGTGCGATCGGTGCTCGCCGAAACCGGCCACTCCCAGTTCGTGGTGGCCGAGGTGTGTTCCGCGGTGAACTCCAGCGGACGCCAGCGCAGCCGGCTGGCGCTGTGGTCGCGGCGGCTGCTCGGGGAGGCCATCACCCAGGCGCAGTACGTGCTGGCCGACCGGGATGAACTGGTCGACCTGGTGCTCGCCGGGGGCGGTCTGGGCCAGGTGACGGATTTGTTCGACCGGCTGCAGCGCACCCACAACGACCGGATGCAACAGCTCGGGCTGGCCTAGCACGGGCCCCTTGGCGGGGGACGGTGAGCGGGCCCGGCGTCCGCGCGCGGCGGAGCGGTCTCAGCGGTTGCAGGTGGTGCTGGGGCCGTAGTCGGTCTGCCGGGCCACCGTCGCACCGCTGGCATCGGTGATCCAGCAGTTCAGCTGGCTGCCGGCGCTGTTGGCGGTCACGTAGTTGACCGGCAGATTGGGGATCACCGCCAGGCTCCAGGGCAGGGTGACGTCCTGCAGGGTCTGCAGTGTCCCGGTCTCGTCGGCGTAGACGACGGTGACCCGATCATCGGGTCGCTGGTTACCGGCGACGGTGTAGACGATCTCCCGCAGATCCTGCGGCTGGGCGCCGGCGACGTCGCGGCCCTGGATGCGGACCGGCACCTCGGCGGCCCCCGACCGTCCGCCGGCCGCCGGCAGGGCGCCCGGGCTGTTCGCGGCGGCGGTGGCGATGACAGTCCGCGGTGCACCGTCGGCCATGTCCCCGGTGAGTTCGGAGGTGATGGCCGTACCGCCGGCCTTGATCACGCACATGGTGGCCGCGACGGCCGATGCCAGGCCCAGAACGGCCATGGCAATCCGGGGCCAGCGGGGGGCCCGCCGGTGCGTGTCCTCGATCACCCGGCCAGTCTGCGGCGCCCGCGGGCCGGACCGGGCCCGGCGCACGCAGGCGTTGCGATGCTGTTACCGCAGCTTGACCCACTTGTTTGGCCGACCGGCGCGGCCGCGCCGAACCGGCGTCCAC
>JAHZJY010000074.1 GCA_022600695.1 Actinomycetes bacterium
ACTACGTTCGCCGGCTGAGCTGGACGGTTCCGCTCACTACGTTCGCCGGCTGAGCTGGACGGTTCCGCTCACTACGTTCGCCGGCTGAGCTGGACGGTTCCGCTCACTACGTTCGCCGGCTGAGCTGGACGGTTCCGCTCACTACGTTCGCCGGAACAGCTTATTTCCCAGCCAGACGACAGGGTCGTACTTGCGGTCGGCGACCCGTTCCTTCATCGGGATCAGCGCGTTATCGGTGATCTTGATGTGCTCAGGGCACACTTCGGTGCAGCACTTGGTGATGTTGCAGTAGCCGAGACCGAAGTCCTCCTGGGCCATGTCCTTGCGGTCCATGGTGTCCAGCGGGTGCATATCGAGTTCGGCGACGCGCATCAGATACCGCGGCCCGGAGAAGGACTCCTTGTTCTCCTCATGGTCGCGCACCACGTGGCAGACGTTCTGGCACAGGAAGCATTCGATGCACTTGCGGAACTCCTGCGAGCGCTCCACGTCGACCTGGGCCATCCGGTACTCGCCCGGCTGCAGCTCCTTGGGCGGGGTGAAGGACGGGATTTCCCGGGCCTTCTCGTAGTTGAACGAGACATCGGTCACCAGGTCGCGGATCACCGGGAAGGTGCGCAGCGGGGTGACGGTCACCGTCTCGGCCTCATCGAAGGTCGACATCCGGGTCATGCACATCAGCCGTGGCCGGCCGTTGACCTCGGCCGAGCAGGAGCCGCATTTTCCGGCCTTACAGTTCCACCGGACCGCGAGGTCGGGGGTCTGTTGGGCCTGCAGACGGTGGATGACGTCGAGAACGACCTCGCCCTCGTTGACATCGACCTGATAATCGTGCAGTTCACCGGCCTCGTCGTCGCCGCGCCACACCCGCAGGTTTGCCTGGTAGCTCATTTAGCTTCTCCGTCCGGGGTGGTGGGCGAGTTCGTCGTCGCTGAAGTACTTGCCGAGTTCCTCGATCTCGAACAACTCCAGCAGATCCTCCCGCATCGGTGGCTGGACCTCCCTGGTGGCGCGGATCTCAGGCATTAGCGGGTCGTCATCTTCGGTCCGGCACACCACCAGCGCCTGACGCCATTCCGGGCTCATCGCCGGGAAATCGTCGCGGGTGTGACCACCCCGGCTCTCGGTGCGCGCCAGACCGGAGCGGGCCACGCATTCGCTCACCATCAACATATTGCGCATATCGATGGCCAGGTGCCAGCCCGGATTGAATTCACGCCGGCCGTCGGACTCGATATTGCGGTAGCGGACCTTGAACTCCTCGATCTTGTCCAGGGCGCGCTGCATCTCCGCGCCGGTGCGGATGATGCCCACGAGGTCGTTCATCGTCTGCTGCAGTTCGGCGTGCAGGGTGTAGGGGTTCTCCGGCTGGGCGCTCTCCGCGCGGCCGCCCCGCGGGCCGTTGAACGGTTCCAGGGCGATAGCGGCGGCCTCGGAAACCGCCGTGTCGGAGACCGTCGGCCGGTTGGACAGCGCCCGCACGTAGTCGGCGGCACCGAGGCCGGCCCGGCGCCCGAACACCAACAGGTCCGACAGCGAGTTGCCGCCCAGGCGGTTGGAGCCGTGCATCCCTCCGGAGCACTCGCCGGCGGCGAACAGCCCGGGAGTGGCAGCTGCCCCGGTGTCAGGATCGACCTCGATACCACCCATGACGTAGTGGCAGGTCGGGCCGACCTCCATCTCGTCCTTGGTGATATCGACCTCGGCCAGTTCCAGGAACTGGTGGTACATCGACGGCAGCCGGCGCTTGATCTCCTCGGGTGTCATCCGGGAGGCGATATCGAGGTAGACGCCGCCGTGCGGGCTGCCCCGGCCGGCCTTCACCTCGGTGTTGATCGCCCGGGCCACCTCATCGCGGGGGAGCAGGTCAGGGGTGCGCCGGGCCTTGCCGTCGGCTGATCCCGTTTGTTCAGCGAGCCACTGGTCGGCCTCGGCCTCGGTCTCGGCGTACTGGCCCTTGAACACCGACGGGATGTAGTTGAACATGAACCGCTTGCCCTCGGAGTTCTTCAGCACTCCGCCGTCGCCGCGGACACCCTCGGTGACCAGGATGCCCTTCACCGACAGCGGCCAGACCATCCCGGTCGGGTGGAATTGGATGAACTCCATGTTGACCAGGGCCGCGCCGGCCCGCATGGCCAGGGCGTGGCCGTCGCCGGTGTACTCCCAGGAGTTCGACGACACCTTGAACGACTTGCCGATACCGCCGGTGGCCAGCACCACCGCCGGGGCCTCGAACAGGATGAACTTACCGCTCTCGCGCCAGTAGCCGAACGCTCCGGCCACCCGTTTTTCGCCGCTGGAGTCGTCCAGGAGCAGTTCGGTGATCGAACATTCGGGGAAGATCTTGATCCGGGCGTCGTAATCGCCCAGCTCGGCCTTGTCCTCCTGCTGCAGGGAGACGATTTTCTGCTGCAGGGTGCGGATGATCTCCAGGCCGGTGCGGTCACCGACGTGGGCCAGTCGGGGGTAGGTGTGGCCACCGAAGTTGCGCTGGCTGATCCGGCCGTCCTTGGTCCGGTCGAACAGCGCCCCGTAGGTTTCCAGTTCCCACACCCGGTCGGCGGACTCCTGCGCGTGCAGCTCAGCCATTCGCCAGTTGTTCAGGAACTTTCCACCGCGCATGGTGTCGGCGAAGTGGACCTTCCAGTTGTCCTTGGCGTTGGCGTTGCCCATCGCCGCCGCGCAGCCGCCTTCGGCCATCACCGTGTGCGCCTTGCCGAACAGCGACTTCGACACCACGGCGACCCGCAGGCCGCGCTGACGTGCCTCGATGACCGCCCGCAGACCCGAGCCGCCGGCGCCGATCACGACGACGTCGTAGGAATGCCGCTCGATCTCCGGTGAGTTGCCTGCCTGAGGAGCCTTGGATTCCGTCATCTGACCTCGCTTGAACTCTGTTGTGGATGCCGCAGTCTTGTCTGTCTTTGTCAGCCGATGAATCGCAGGTCAGAGATGGTGCCGCTGGCCACGAGCATGACGTAGAAGTCGGTGAACATCAGTGAGCCCAGGGTGATCCAGGCGAACAGTTTGTGGTGCACGTTGATCTTGCTGATCTGGGACCATGACCAGTACCGCACCGGATGTTTGGAGAAATGCTTGAGCCGTCCGCCCATGACGTGCCGGCAGGAATGGCAGGACAGCGTGTAGAGCCACAGCAGTACGACATTGCCGACCAGGACGATGTTGCCCAGCCCGAAGCCGAACCCGGACGGAGAGTGGAAGGCCTTGATGGCGTCCATGGTGTTGATCACCGAGATGATCGCGGCGATGTAGAAGAAGTACCGGTGCAGGTTCTGCAGGATCAGCGGGAATCGGGTCTCGCCGGTGTAGGTGGCGTGTGGTTCGGCGACCGCACAGGCAGTCGGTGACTGCCATACCGAGCGGTAGTAGGCGCCCCGGTAGTAGTAGCAGGTCAGCCGGAAGAGCAGCAGGAACGGCAGGGACATCGCCGCGTACGGCAGCCACCACACGTCGGGCAGAATCTGCGGCCAGAACTCGCTGGCTTCCCCGCAGCCCTTGCTGATGCACGGCGAGTAGAACGGGGTGAGGTAGTGGTA
>JAHZJY010000075.1 GCA_022600695.1 Actinomycetes bacterium
GAATGTGCGCCTCATTGAACGCCCCGTCCAAGCTGGATCCGCGGTGCCCGGACGTCCCGAAGGCCACCTGCTGGGCGACATCGTCGGGGTCGGGTTGCACCGTGTAGTACGCGGTCACCAGCTGTGAGAGGTCAATGAGGTCCTCGGGCTGCGCCGGCTGACCGGCGCGGGGATTTGCCACCATGACCGCAATTGTGCCCCGGTGTGGGCCATACTTGACCGATGTTCGACAACGCCGAGCGTGCCGTCAGGGCGAATTCCGCGCCCGGTGAACGCCGTCGGTGCACACTCGACGCCGGCACCGCACCCGGGCTTTAGAGGACGGGGCATTGTTCGGCCACGACAACCGGGAACTCGCGGCGGTTTTCGCCGGCGGCGCACTCGGGGCGGCTGCCCGCGCCGGACTGGGCACCGTGCTGGCCCCGCAGCCAGGCCATTGGCCATGGGCAACATTCATCGCGAATATCGCCGGCGCCTTCATCCTCGGCTTCGTCACCACCCGACTGCTGGAGCGCCTGCCGCTGTCGGCCTATCGGCGTCCACTACTGGGCACCGGACTGTGTGGCGGGCTGACGACGTTCTCCACCATGCAGGTCGAGACATTGCAGATGATCGAGCACCACCATTACGGCCTGGCGGCGTCGTACGGGATGGTCAGCGTCATCACCGGCCTGCTGGCGGTGTACGCGGCGACGATGCTCGTCCGCAAGGTGAGCGTGCGGTGAGAACCTCGATGAGCGGTGGATCACGATGAGCGTCCTGCTGTGGGCTGGGGTGCTGATACTCGGCGGGGTCGGGTCGGTGGCCCGGTTCACCGTCGACCGCGCGGTGGCACGGCGGGCGGCACGATCATTCCCATTCGGCACCTTGACGGTCAACATCACCGGCGCCGTGTTGCTGGGCTTCATCACCGGACTGGCGCTGAGCCATCACGCCGCCCTGCTGGTCGGCACCGCACTGGTGGGTTCCTACACCACCTTCTCCACCTGGATGTTCGAGACTCAGCGGCTGGCCGAGGAGCGGCAGATCTGGCCGGCGGTGGCCAATATCGTCGTCAGCATGGTGCTGGGCGTGGCCGCCGCCGCGGGCGGTCAGGCGATCGCGGGCGTCCTGTGACCCGCGCCCCTGACCACAGCTCCCTGAAGCTGACCGCCTACTTCGCCGAGCGCGAACGCGACGGGTCGCGCTTCCTGGCCGAATCGTTGTTCGACCTCTTCGCCGCGCGCCGCATCGCCACCAGCATCCTGATGCGGGGCATCTCCGGTTTCGGGCACCGCCGCATCATCCGCAGCGACGAGTCGCTGACCCTCTCCGAGGATCCGGCGGTGGCCATCGCGGCCGTCGACAGCCCGGAGGTCATCCAGGCGGTTGCCGGGGACGTCATCGCGATGACGACGAGCGGGCTCATCACCCTGGAACGCGCCGTACTCCTCTCCGGCGGCCGAGAGCAGCAGTCGGCTCCGACCCCCGTTCCCGACGGCTCACTGTCGGGGGATGCGGTGAAACTCACCGTCTACATCGGCCGGAACCGGCGGGTGAACGGGGT
The DNA here is from genome assembly GCA_022600695.1 of Actinomycetes bacterium. Lineage (GTDB taxonomy): Bacteria > Actinomycetota > Actinomycetes > Mycobacteriales > Mycobacteriaceae > Mycobacterium. The sequence goes on from JAHZJY010000075.1 coordinate 1,547, forward strand.
GCCGGCGTATCGGGCGGTCTGCGAGCTTCTGCACCGCAACAACTTCGACGGTTCATCAGTCTTCCTCGGCGTCGACGGCACCAGCCACGGCGAGCGCCGGCGCGCTCACTTCATCAGCCGTAACGTCGACGTGCCACTGATGATCGTCGCCATCGGCGGCGCCGAGCAGGTGAGACGGTCGGTGGCCGGCCTCAAAGCCCTCCTGGACCAACCATTGATGACGGTGGAGCGGGCGCGGGTCTGCAAGCAGGGTGGCCGACTCCTGGCCCGTCCACCCGCGCTACCGGACAGCGACGCGCAGGGCCGACCGCTCTGGCAGAAAATGATGGTTTTCACCTCGGAGGCCGACCGGCATGACGGCCAACCGATTCACCGGGCTCTGGTACGCCGGCTCTGGGAATCGGGCGCCGTCGGCGGAGCGACCGTGCTGCGCGGGGTGTGGGGCTACCAGGACAATCAGAAACCGCACGGCGACCGGCTCTTTCAGCTCGGCAGGCAGGTTCCGGTGATGACCGTCATCATCGATACCCCGGCCCGGATCGCCGCCGGCTTCGCTGTCGTCGACGAACTCACCCGGCAGAACGGATTGGTCACCTGCGAGATGGTTCCGGCGCTGCTGGCGGTTCACGGTGGCGACCGCCGGGGCGGCACCGAACTCGCCGATCACCGGTACTGAGGTCGCTACTGAGCCTCGCGGCTGTCGGCCAGCACCGTCAGCAGGACTACGGCGTCGGAATCGGCGTGCAGTCCGTGCCGTTCAGACGGAATCACCAGAAGATCGCCCGCTTCGCCCGCCCAGGTGTCGGGGCCGGCCGTCACCCGGACCCGGCCGCGCAGCACCTGCAGGGTGGCCTGTCCGGGGCTGTTGTGCTCGGCCAGTTCGGTGCCGGCCGTCAACGCGATCAGGGTCTGCCGCAGCATATGGTCGTGCCCACCGTGCAGAGTGTGGGCCGAGCGGCCGGCACGCGCGGACCGCGCCGCCTCCAAGTGCTCATCGGCGAGCCGCGTCAGGGACATCCCGTCCATGGTCTCCCTTGCTCTTCTCTCGCTTTCGATTCACGTCAGCAGCAAGACGCCGCATACCAACAGTGCCACCACCTTGACCGCTTCCAACCCCACATAGCCAAAGTGGGCGTGCGACCGGCCGGACCGGGCGACCGATGCGTCGGCCAGCACGGCATCCGATCGGCGCGTCAGCGCGGGCCGAATGATGACGACCTGGGCGCCGAGGGCGGCGACGGCCACCAGTAGCGCCACCATGACTGCTCCGGGCGCCCTGCCGAGCACCACTGCCAGCAGCGCCAGCGTGGCCAGAACCACTTCGCAGACGTTCAGCGCCCGGAACACCAGGCGGCCGATGCCCAGGCCCAACTGGAGGGTGATGCCCGGGGCGCGAAATTTCAGCGGTGCTTCGAGGAACGAGATGGCCAGCACCATGCCGAGCCAGATGAAGACGGCCGCGACGGCCAGGGCCAACCAGTGATTCACCGCTGCTCCTCCCGTGCTCGCATCGTGGCCGCCGGCCATTCCGGGCGTGCCCCGTGATCGCCCCGCGCGGGATACGGCGAGCGCTATGAATGTAGCCCTCAGCGCTCCGCGGTCCGGAGGTCGCCATAGAGGCAGTCCGCAGCAGCCAGGCCGGACAGGGCAACCATCGGCAAACCCCCGCCGGGATGGGCGCTACCCGAGGCGAGGTAGAGCCCCGGCACCCCGGCCACCCGGTTCGGCGGACGCTTGAAGGCCGCGAAGCGGCCGTTGCTGGCCGCACCGTAGATGGCTCCGCGGCTGCCGGGGAAAGCGGCGGCCAGTTCCGCCGGGCTGCGGCGCCACCGCATCGCATCGCCGTCTGTCCATAGGCCAGCTGATTTAATCCTTTGTGTCACAGCACTTTCCAGCGCAGACCAGACCCCCGGAGGCTGCGGCCCCCCGGCCGGCTCGGCAGGGGCGTTGGCCATCACGAAGACCGGCTCGTCCTCATCCCATCCCGCCCGCCCGTGGCAACGCTCCTGGGCGCAGAGGTAGACCGTCGGCTTGGCCGGCGGCCGGTTGCGGTCGAAGATATCGGCGAATTCCGCGTCATAGTCATCCGGGAACAGCACCTCGTGGGGCATCCGGTCCGGGCGCCGGTTGGCTCGCAGCACCCCGTTCCAGCCCGACATCGAGGTCGCGGCCGGGGCAGGGAGGTGCCGTCCGGCATCGGGCAGGGCATGGTCGCGCAGCCATCCCACGTCGGCGTTCACCACCACCGCCCGGCCGCGCCGCTGTCCACCGTCGGCCAGGACGAGCCCGACGGCCGTACCCCCTTCGACCAGGAGCCGATCGATGGGCACCCCGCATTCGATCACCCCGCCGCGGGCCTCTATGGCCTCGACCAACGCGGACACCAGCGCATACATGCCGCCCTGCACGCCGTAGCCGCCGAGGGAAAGTTCCACGTGTGCAATACAGTTCAGCGTTGCCGGGGCCTGCCGGGGATCGCTGCCGTTGTAGGTCGCGTAGCGGCGCAGCAGCATCCGCAGATGCGGCTCGCGGACATGACGGTCGATACCGCCGACCATGCTGTGCAGTGGATCGACGGCCGCCAAGGCGCGCGGTCGGCGCACCGCCAGGCCGATCATCGCCGCCCAGGTCGGCGCGGGTCCCAGGACGAAGTTCGGCGCCGCCGCCTCCCAGATCCGACGGCTATAGGCCAGAAAAGCCGCCAGTTCGGCCTCGGCTACCGGCCCGAGTTCCGACCGGATATTGGCCAGCGTGCGTTCCGGATCGTGGGCCACATCGATGATGCAGCCGTCCGGGTAGCGATAGCGGAAACCCGGGTCCAGGCGACGCAGTCCGACCACATCGTCCAAGCGCAGCCCGGCGCGGGCAAACAGCCCGGCGAAAACCTCCGGCAGGGTCAGCACACTGGGGCCGGTGTCGACCTGCACCCCGTCCAACTCGACGATCCCGGCCTTACCACCCGGACGCAGACCGGCCTCGATGATCCGCACCGGCAGTCCGCGGGCGGCCACGGCCAGCGCAGCGGCCAGCCCGCCGATACCGGCCCCGGCGATCAGAACCTCGCCACCGCGCTCAGCCGGCATGGACTCTCCGGCGGCGGATGGACCGAATGATGCCCCCCGGCGACACCAGCGGGTCGAAACCTGGCAGCGGATCCTGCGGGTGGGTGCGAGCCCGTCGCCCGTCGGTCGCTGCCATGGCGGCACCATCGATGGCGGTTAACCCCTCGAGCAGAGCCTTCTCGACCGCCGGCAGCAGCGCCTGCCCACCGACTGCCACACCGGGCATTGGCGGGCGGAAGCAGACGACCGCGGCCGGCCGGTCCCGCTCCAGGAACACGTAATCGATGCTCACCGCGATCACGTCGACCGGGCTGCGCGCGTGCATGATGCCGATACCGCCCTTGAGGTCCAGTGGCCTCAGATGGGCCGGACGTTGGCGGCCCTGCGGGAAGATCCACAGGCCGCGGCCGGGCCGGTCGAGCAGGGCCGCCGAGTTCTGCAGGCTCTCCCGGCTGGTTTCGCGGCTGCTGCGATCCAGTGGAAGGGCGCCAACCCAGCCCAGGAATGGCAGTGCGCGCAGGTTCACGGCGTCCATCACCGCCCACCCCGTCCCACCCAGCGCCTCGCCGATCACCACCAGCAGCAGGGTGTCCCACCATGCGACGTGGTTGGACGCGAAGATCACCGGCCGGTCAGCCAAGGCCGCGCGCGCCCGGGGCAGTCCGGCAACCCACAGACCGTCCAGCCCGCGGGACACCCGGTGCCGCGCATAGCGGCGCGCAACGCGCAGAAACGCCGGGCGCCTGGTGTTCCCCGCCAGGGACAACGCCCGGCGTTCCGCCGGGCCGTCCGGGCCGGGGCCGGGGTTCACACCCTCTCCCGCTGGGCGCGGGCAGCGTAGGAGCGGCCACGCCAACGAATATCGCCGCGCCGGCTGCACCGGAAACTGTCCAGCAGTACGCCCATCATCATCAGCACCGCGAGGGGGTGCAGCAGCACACTGATCAGGCCGTGGCCGTAGCGCAACGCCATGATCAGCCGCAGCGCAAGGTTGGCGCCCACCCCGATCCCCGCAGCGGCCGCCAGCCCCCAGGCGCCCGCCAGCGCCGCGACGGGAAGCGCAATGTACGGCGCGACGAATATCAGCAGATGCAGCATGAGCACGACGGACAGCGCCAGCGGGTGCCCGCCGATACCCTCGTAGAAGTTCTTGGAGAAGCCGCGCCACAGTGACGCCCCGTCGGGATACATCCGACAGTCGGCCATCTGGTCGCCGTCGGCGAAGACCACCCGCCGACCGCTCTGTTTGACCTCACGACACAGCGCCATATCGTCCACCAGCGCCGTGCGCACCCGGGTCCAGCCGCCCACTGCCTCCAATGCAGACCGCCGGATCAGCAGAAGTTGGCCGTTGGCGGCGAGCACCCGTTGGTCGCGGGTGCGATGGATCAGCGGCATCGGCAACCAGGCCACATAGGACAGGTGTAACAGCGGAATCATCAGCCGCTCGGCGATGCTGCCGGTGCGCTGGCGCGGGACTGCGGTGACCACCGCCGCGCCGAGCCCGCCGGGCACCTGGTCTGCTTCGCCGAGCAGAGAGAGCATGCGCAGCACGGCGTCGGGACGCAGGGTGACGTCGGCATCGACATTGAGCAGCAGTTCGCCCCCGGCTGTAGCGCTGAGCCGGTGCAACGCATGCGGCTTGCCCACCCAGCCGGCGGGCAAGCCCTCGCCACGGATCACCCGCAGTCGGGGCAGTTCGGACTGCAGCCGCGCGAGCACCTCTCCGGTGCCGTCGGTGGAGCAGTCGTCGTAGACGATGATCTCGGTGATCGGGCCGCGGGCACCGTCGGCCGCCATCACGCATGCCTCGATGTTGTCCACTTCGTCGCGGGCCGGAATCAACACGCTGACACCGCCGGGTGCGGCCACCGCGGCGGACGGCAGCGCGCGGCCGCGGGTCCAAAACAGCGCGTTGAACGCCACCAGGCCGAGCGCCGCCACGGCGGGCAAGGCCAGCAGGGCCGCCACCACCCGGGCCCACAGCGGGGCGGATCCGTCGAGCAGGGCGCCCACCGACAGCTCGGGGCTCATACCCGTACGGGACCCGGCCGGCCGAGCAGTCGAGCCCACCGGCCGTCTCTGTCGCCGGAGAACAGCGGCAGCCATATCGAGTTGGGACCGGCGGCGCGGTGCACTCGCATCCGCACCAGCGGGCGCAGCAGGTCGGAATCGACCCGGTCCGGCACCAGGTTCTCCCCCATGCCGTACCCCTGCTGGTCGCCGCAGCGGCCGCGCAGCAGGTAGCGCTGATAGAACGGCCCGTTGTCCAGCACGGTGCTGACTTCCACCTGCACCGGATAGCCGTCGGGGTCGGCGAAGGTGACGCTGCCCGCCCAGGGCAGCCCCCACAGACTGCGACGCGGGCCGCAGACCCGCAGCCCGGCACCCTCCCGCACGCGGCAGGCACCGTCGCCGGTGATTTCGACGACGAGGTCGCGTGGAGACTGCCCCGGGATCGACGGCATCAGCCGGTAAAAGATCAGGTCGCGGCCCGGCAGCGAGACCCTGCCCCACAGCCAGCTCTGGACGCCCAGGTCGTGTAGCGGCCGGGTCGCGCTGTTGCGGTCGTGGTAGCCCCGGCCGTCGACCCGCACATCACCGACCGGGGTGGACAGTTTCAGGCTGCCGGAGGCGGCGGCGATCATCGGTGCCCACACATGCGTGCCTGCCGGGTCGGTGTCTGCGGCGGTGCCCGACGGGTCCGCGCGCAGCGGTCCCGCGATCCGCAACTGGCCGGTGGCCCGACCGCCGGTGGGCAGGGCGAGGTCAAGGTCGGCGGTCAGTTCCCGGTTCCGCGCCCCACTCGCGACGCCCGGAGTGTCGGTCCAGGTGAACGTGCAGTCGCCCAGACGCCAGGACCGGCCGTCCGCACCCCAGTCGCACTGATCGGGAGTCAACTCCGACAGCAGGTAGAACCGCTCCCGTCCCCCCTCGTAGACGACGAGGTTGACGCTGGGGCGGTTCACCGGCAGTTCCGGACGACCAACCCGGGACGCCCGGGCGTAGCCCGGGAGAAAGGGCAGTCCCCACGACCAGATCAGGGTGGCACCCCGGCCTCGATCGTCGGCCAAATCGACGTAGAACCAGGTGAACCCGCCCGGGCTGCGCAACACAGCCGGATCCGGCGGGGAGCCGGCGGAGCTTAGCGTGATCAGGAGGCCTCCTGGAGCCGACGCGGGACGGACCGGGAACTGCCGAAGTCTATCCAGCGACGTCGACCACCGATGACGTTGGGCGGCAGTACCGACTGCGCGGTCTGCGCCGCCCTGGCGGCACGCCCTGTGGAAGAACACCCGTGATGGGCGGCACGGTCCCAAACAACAATCAGATCAAGGCCGGTGTCACCGTCGGGGTCCCGGCGATACTGACCGCTGCCGCGGGACGGTCAGTGCTGCGCGCCGAACTGCCCGGACAGCCGGTCGTGACGCTCGGCGGAATCCTGGTTGAGGCCCACGATTTCAGCATATTTGCCCTTGGCATGGTATTTCGTCGAGACAGCGTCCAACGCGGCGACGGTCGACGCATCCCAGATATGTGATTCCGATAAATCGATGACCACGAAGTCCGGGTCGCCCACGTAGTCGAACTGGTACACCAGGTCATTGCTGGAGGCGAAGAACAACTCGCCCCGAACCCGGTAGACGACTCTGTCGATGGTGCCGTCCCCGTCTAAGACCGCCTCGCTGGTCTTCTCCACCGTGACCATGTGCGAGACGCGGCGGGCGAAGAGCACCATCGCGGTCAGGGTGCCGACGATCACGCCCGCGGCCAGATTGTGGCTCGCGACGGTGACCACGACGGTGGCCGCCATCACGAGAGTCTCGCTGCGAGGCATGCGCCGCAGGGTGGCGGGCGCGATGCTGTGCCAGTCCACCGTGGCGACCGACACCATGATCATGACGGCGACGAGGGCCGCCATCGGGATCAATCCGACCACGTCGCCGAGCCCGACCACCAGGGTGATCAGGAATACCCCGGCCAGGAACGTCGATATCCGGGTGCGGGCGCCGGAGACTTTCACGTTGATCATGGTCTGGCCGATCATCGCGCAACCGCCCATGCCGCCGAAGAAACCGGTGACCACATTGGCCACCCCCTGACCCCATCCCTCCCGGGTCTTATCGGAGTGGGTGTCGGTGATGTCGTCGACAAGTTTGGCGGTCATCAGCGATTCCAGTAGCCCGACCATGGCCATGGCCAGCGCATAGGGGGCGATGATCGACAACGTCGCGAGGGTCAGCGGAACATGCGGGACAAACAGGCCGGGCAGGCTCGACGGCAGCTCCCCCTGGTCCCCCACCGTGGGCAGATCCACACCGAAGACCACGGCGGCGACCGTGAGCACGACAATGGCCACCAGCGGGGCCGGCACCGCTGTGGTCACCTTGGGGAGCAGCACCATTATCAACACACCGGCCGCGACGAACGGGTACACCAGTGCGGGCACTCCCAGCAGGTGCGGCAACTGCGACATGAAGATCAGCACCGCCAGCGCGTTGACGAAGCCCACCATCACGCTGCGCGGGATGAACCGCATCAGCCGGGCCACACCGAACAGGCTCAACGCGATCTGCAGCACGCCCGCCAGGATCAC
>JAHZJY010000076.1 GCA_022600695.1 Actinomycetes bacterium
AACACCATGCTGCGCAAGATCCTGGCCCGGATGCCGGATCTGCGACTGGCTGACGACTCCGCGCTACCGCTGCGGCCGGCGAACTTCGTCAGCGGTCTGGAGGCCATGCCGGTGGTGTTCACCCCGTCAGCGCCGGTGCTGGTCTGACCCCAGCGCCGAGTGTGCGGTCTGATCCGCAGCGACCGCTTGAATCCAAGCGGCGCGTTGGGTACGAAACCGCACGCTCGGTGCGGATTCGCGGGTGCCGGCGGCTACCGCATTTTGAACTGCGGGGCGCGCTTCTCCTTGAAAGCCAGCGGGCCCTCCCTGGCGTCCTCGGAGAGGAAAACCTCGATTCCGATCTTGGTGTCGACCTTGAACGCGTCGTTCTCCGCCATGCCCTCGGTCTGCCGAATCGACCGAAGGATCGCCTGGACCGCCAACGGACCGTTGGCCGCGATCACCCCGGCGATCTCCAGCGCCTTTTCCAGTGCCTGACCATCGGGCACGACATGTCCGATCAGTCCCATCTCCAGCGCCTCCGCAGCGGTGATGTGCCGGCCGGTCAGTAGGAGATCACAGGCGATCGTGTAGGGAATCTGACGCACCAGACGCACCGCCGAGCCGCCCATCGGGTACAGGCTCCAGCGCGCCTCGGAGATGCCGAACTTCGCACTCTGCCCGGCCACCCGGATGTCGGTGCCCTGCAGGATCTCGGTGCCGCCGGCGATAGCCGGACCCTCGACCGCGGCGATCAGCGGCTTGGTGAGTCGACGCCCCTTGAGCAGACCGTCGATCCGGGACGGGTCGTAGCTGCCGTCTTTGAACGAGTCACCGGGCGGCTTGGCGGTGGCAGCCTTGAGGTCCATGCCGGCGCAGAAGTAGCCGCCCGCGCCGGTGAGGATGCAGACCCGGATGTCGGGATCGTCATCGACGCGATCCCAGGCCTCCACCATGATCGAGAGCATCTCGCCGGAGAGCGCGTTCCGCGCCTCGGGACGGTTCATCGTCACGATCAGGACGTGTCCGCGCTGCTCGATGAGGGCGTCGCTCATGGATGACCGCCTTCCTGGTCGCTGCGCCTGTTGAGAAAAAATGTAACACGTTCTAGTTTAGATTCGTGGCCCTCAACATCGCCGATCTCGCCGAACACACCATCGACGCTGTACCCGATCGTGTCGCGCTGATCTGCGGCGACGATCAGATCACCTTCGCCGAGTTGGAGGAGAAGGCGAACCGGTTCGCTCACTACCTCATCGACCACGGAGTACGGAAGGGCGACAAGGTCGGTCTGTACTGCCGCAATCGCATCGAGATCGTGATCGCGATGCTGGGCATCGTGAAGGCCGGAGCGATCCTGGTCAACGTCAACTACCGCTACGTCGAGGGCGAACTGCGCTACCTGTTCGACAACTCCGACATGGTGGCACTGGTGCACGAACGGCAGTACGCCGACCGGGTCGCCAACGTCCTGCCCGAAACACCCGCCATCAAGACGGTGCTTGTCGTCGAGGACGGCAGCGACCTCGACTACCAGCGCTACGGCGGCGTGGAGTTCTACCAGGCCGTTGCCCAGGGCTCGCCAGTTCGTGATTTCGGTGAGCGCAGCGCTGATGACATCTACCTGCTCTACACCGGCGGCACCACCGGCTTCCCCAAAGGTGTCATGTGGCGCCATGAGGACATCTACCGGGTTCTGCTCGGTGGAACCGACTTCGCCACAGGGGAATTCGTCGCCGACGAGTATGACCACGCGCGGCAGGCCGTCGATGCCGGACCGATGGTCCGGTTCCCCATCCCGCCGATGATCCACGGCGCCACCCAGTCGGCCACCTGGATGGCGCTGTTCTCCGGTCACACCACGGTGCTGGCCACCGAGTTCGACGCCGACGACGTCTGGCGTGCGATCGAGGCGAACAAGGTCAACCTGCTGTTCTTCACCGGTGACGCCATGGGTCGGCCCCTGCTCGATGCGTTGGAGTCCGGCGACTACGACCTGTCGTCGCTGTTCGTGCTGGCCAGTACCGCCGCCTTGTTCTCGCCCAGTCTCAAGGACCGTTTCCTGGAATTGCTGCCCAACCGGGTGATCACCGACTCGATCGGTTCGTCGGAGACCGGCTTCGGCGGAACCAGTATCGCGGCCAAGGGCGCGTCCCAGACCGGCGGGCCCCGGGTCACCATCGACAAGCGGACCGTAGTCCTCGATGACGAGGGTAACGAGATCAAACCCGGCTCGGGCGTGCGCGGCATTCTGGCCAAGCGCGGCAACATCCCGGTCGGCTACTACAAGGACGAGAAGAAGACGGCGGAGACGTTCCAGACCATCAACGGTGTGCGCTACGCGATCCCCGGTGACTACGCGATGGTTGAGGCGGACGGCACGGTGACGATGCTGGGCCGCGGATCGGTGTCGATCAACACCGGCGGGGAAAAGGTCTACCCGGAAGAGGTCGAAGCCGCACTCAAAGGCCACCCGGATGTCTTCGACGCTCTGGTGGTCGGGGTGCCCGACCCGCGCTATGGCCAGCATGTCGCCGCGGTGCTGGCGGCACGCCCGGGTGCTGATCCGACGCTGATCGATCTGGATGCGTTCGTGCGCAGGGAAATAGCCGGATACAAGGTGCCTCGGAGTCTGTGGCTGGTCGACGAGGTGAAACGCTCGCCGGCCGGAAAGCCGGACTACACGTGGGCCAGACAGCAGACCGAAGAACGTCCCGCCGACCAGGTGCACACCAAGAACATTCCGGCCGGTCAAACGGAAGCCAACTGATGCGCACCGAGTTGTGTGCCCGATTCGGTATTCGTTACCCGATTTTCGTCTTCACTCCGTCGGAGAAGGTGGCCGCGGCGGTCACCCGGGCCGGCGGCATGGGAGTACTCGGCTGCGTGCGGTTCAACGATCCGGACGACCTCGAGTCGGTGCTGTGCTGGATGGACGACAACACCGACGGTAAGCCCTACGGTGTCGATGTGGTGATGCCGGCAACGGTGCCCACCGAGGGCAGCTCCATCGATATCGGCAGCCTCATCCCGCAGACCCACCGCGACTTCGTCGCCAAGACGCTGGCCGACCTCGGCGTGCCCCCGATTCCCGACGACGAAACGGGTAACGAGGCGGTGCTGGGCTGGCTGCACTCGGTGGCCCGCTCCCATGTCGATGTCGCACTCAGCGGTGGGGTACGACGCCACCGGATCAGCCTGATCGCCAATGCTCTCGGCTCCCCGCCGGCCGACGTCCTCGAACAGTCGCACGACGCCGGCGTTGCGGTGGCCGCGCTGGCCGGCACCGCCGGACATGCCCGGCGGCACGCCGAGAACGGGGTGGACATCGTCATCGCGCAGGGCTACGAAGCGGGTGGGCATACCGGCGAGATCGCCTCGATGGTGCTGGTGCCCGAGGTCGCCGACGCGGTGGGGGACACCCCGGTGCTGGCCGCCGGCGGGATCGGCACCGGCCGGCAGGTGGCCGCGGCCCTGGCGCTGGGCGCCTCCGGGGTGTGGATGGGCTCGGCCTTCCTGGCCGCCGCCGAATACGATCTCGGCGCCCGCGACGCCGGTGGCCCGTCGGTCATCCAGCAGGCCCTGCTGGCCGCGACCTCGAGTGACACCGTGCGGCGGCGCATCTACTCCGGCAAACCCGCGCGACTGCTCAAGAGTCGCTGGACAGATGCCTGGGACGCCGAGGGCGCTCCGGAACCGCTGCCGATGCCGTTGCAGAACGTCCTGGTCAGTGAGGCGCACCAGCGAATGAGCCAGTCGCACGATCCCAGCGCCGTGGCCATGCCGGTGGGCCAGATCGTCGGCCGGATGAACGAGATCCGGCCGGCGGCCGACATCATCGCCGAACTGGTATCCGGTTTCGACGCCGCCGCCCGGCGGTTGGACGGTTTCCGGAGCTGACGTCGGTCTACAGTCACTTCCGATGAGGATCGACGTGTGGCTCCAGCATCCGACGATGCATTTCCTTTCCTTCGAGATGTTCGCGTCGCTGCTGAAGTGGACGGGAGGGCAGGCCCCGGAGCAGGATCCGCCGATCGAGGCGACGCTGGACTCGATGGATGCCGCGGGCGTCGACATCGGGCTCCTGACCGCTTGGTCCGGGCCCTACGGTCAGGACATTATTTCCAATGATCAAGTGGCCCAATGGGTTAATCGCTATCCGAATAGGTTCGCCGGCCTCGCGGCCGTCAACCTGGACCGCCCGATGGAGGCCGTCCGGGAATTGCGACGACGGGTACGCGACGACGGGTTCGTCGGCCTCCGGATGCTGCCGTGGCTGTGGGGCGTCCCGCCG
>JAHZJY010000014.1 GCA_022600695.1 Actinomycetes bacterium
CAGATGAGTCTGGTCGACGGTGGTGGCCGGACCATGACCGTCTCGCAGTGGGACACCTACCTCGACGGGGTGTTCCCCTTGGACCGCAACCGGCTGACCCGTGAGTGGTTCCACTCCGGGCGGGCCAAATACAATGTGGTCGGCCCCGGCGCCGAGGATTTCGCCGGCACCCTGGAACTCGGCTATCAGGTGGGCTTCCCCTGGTCACTCGGGGTGGGGATCAACTTCAGCTACACCACGCCGAACATCCTGCTCGACGATGCCAGCCTGTCCCCGCTGGGCTTTGACCCGTTCGGCTCGGTCATCACCCCGAACCTGTTCCCGGGTGTGTCGATCAGCTCGGATCTGGGCAACGGCCCGGGTATCCAGGAGGTCGCCACCTTCTCGGTCGACGTCACCGGCCCGGAGGGCTCGGTGGCGGTGGCCAACGCCCACGGCACCGTGACCGGCGCGGCCGGCGGGGTGCTGCTACGTCCCTTCGCCCGGCTGATCTCGCAGACCGGCGACAGCGTCACCACCTACGGCGAAGCCTGGAACATGAACTAGTTGCGCGGCGAACAAGGAGGCCCCCGGTGCGCACCGGGGGCCTCATTGGTTCGGCAGGGGACGCGGGTCCCGGGTGCGGAGCTACCGCCTGATCCTCGGATCGGTGACCGGCTCAATAGCCGCGGAGGTGTCCGTGCCGCCGACCGCGTCCCGGATTTCGGTCAACAAGCGGGTCTGCTTATCCTCGGCCGACTCCTGCTCCTCGTCCGCCTTGGTGCGGATCTTGTTGTACGGCAGCACCACCAGGAAGTAGACGACCGCCGCCACCAGCGCGAAGTTGATGAACGCCGACAGCAGGATGTTGAGGTCGATGGTCTGGCCGCCACCGATGTCGAACTGGAGGATGCCGTACGAGGTGTTCTCGTCGGCGCCGATCCGGTTGATCAGCGGTTGAATGATGCTGTCAGTGAATTTGGTGACCAACGCCGTGAACGCCGTACCGATGACGACGGCGACCGCGAGGTCGACGATATTTCCCCTGGCGAGGAACTCCTTGAAACCCTTTAACACGGTGAGCCTTTCTTTGCTGACTTGGATCAGGGCGTCGGGAGCGTAGCGCACCTGAGTATCCCGGCGGCCCGGACCGGCTCAGTGAATCGTCAACGTCACCGTCTGAACCAGCGTGGCGGCCGCCAGTGCCGTGGCCGCCGGCGCCGGAAGCGCGACCAGCACCACCCGATCGTCCCCGGATCCGATCGCCGTGGGGGCCGCAGACACCAGCACCACCACAGCCCCGGTCGCCACCACCCGCGGACGGCTATCGCCGCTGGAGGAGGAAGCGCCCAGCACGTCGACAACATCGCCGGGACGCAACAAGTCCTGGACCGCGGAGTCGGCCAGGTGCAACGGCACCACCCGGGCGTCTGGGCCGACGCTCATGTCGGCCAAACGGGGGCCCAACACCCGGGCGTCGGTGAGCACTTCGCCGCGTCGAACGGGTCCGGTGAGCCTGGCCCCGATAATCCCGTCCAGCGCAGTCTGAATCCCGTCCGGAAGCAGTGCTGCGGGGCGTTTCTGCAGTCCGACGTCATCTGCGGTCAGTGTGATCCCTGGACTCAGATCCCGGACGGCGATCACCACCGGGCGTTGTGTGTCGGCTGGGTCCGGGCGCAATGCCGAGGCCCCGGCGAGTACAACCAGCAAACCCGCGACGATGCGCCGCGCCAGCGTCGTGCGGATGAAATCGGGCCGAAGAAGGCGCGAAAGCCGACTCAGCAGGGTCGGGTCGAGGGCGGCACCCATGCCGACACGGTAGGCGGCCCGGTCCGCGGTTGGCGTCGGCGCGACGGTGTGCTGTGGATAACCGCTAGCCGGAACTACTCGCGGCAGCGGTGGAACCGCTGGAACTCGGCGCGCCAGAGCCCGAGGACTTCTCCGAAGTCGAGGACTTACCGGAATTCGACGACTCCGAACCCGACTTCTCCGAACCGGACGACTTATCCGAACCCGACTTCTCCGAACCCGACTTCTCCGAACCCGACGACTTGTCCGCGCCTGCGCTCGCCGAACCCTTGCCGGACTCGCGACTGTCGTTGCGGTAGAAGCCGCTGCCCTTGAACACGACGCCGACGGAGTTGAATAACTTGCGCAGTCGACCGGAGCACTCCGGGCACGTGGTCAGGGCGTCATCGGTGAACGCCTGCACCGCGTCGAACCGGTTGTCGCACTCGGTGCACGCGTAGCTGTAGTTCGGCACGGGATCCTCCGGGGATGCTGAAGTGTTGGCACTCTATCGCGTCAAGTGCTAGAACCGCCATCCGGCGACCGGCATTCCCCCAGGGGGATCACGCCGCCGGCCGGAGTCAGTGCGTGGGTCATCGTGGCATCGTGCGGATCGTGCGGCAATGCGTCGAGGATTTCGCGATCGCGCACGACGGCAATCAGTCGCGTTCCCGGCGCGCAGAACGGCAGCGACCGATCGTAGAAGCCGCCGCCGCGTCCCAGTCGTACGCCGTTGCGGTCCACCGCCACCGCCGGGACCAGAACCACCTGTGCCCGCGCCACTGCGATCGCCGGCAGCCACGGCTTTACGGGTTCGCGCAGGCCGAACGGCCCCGCAATCAGTGCCCCGCGCTCATAACGACCCCAGAGCAGGGGCAGGTGCGTGCCGTCGCCGGTGGTCTGGACAACCGGCAACAACACCGTTTCGCACAGTGCGGTCAGCGCGTCGAGCATCTCCGGCGAGCCCGGTTCGCTGCCTACCGGGAGGTATGCGCAGACCGTCTGGGCCCCGGCTACGGCCCGGTCCAGATGATTGCGGAGTTGTTCCGCTTCGGTGCGCCGCAGCGCCTCCGGAACCTCGCGGCGGGCCGCCAGCAGTTTGCTGCGTAGGTCTGCTTTGGATCCGGCACGCATGCCCTACACCCTGTCAGCGACGCTCACATGGCGCCACCGGACGGACGGGTTAGGATCGTGCGATGCCCAGCCCAAAGATTCTGATTCCGCGTACGGCGATCGTGCCCGCGGCGGGTCTGGGAACTCGGTTCCTGCCTGCCACGAAGACAGTCCCCAAGGAGTTGCTGCCGGTGGTCGACACCCCCGGTATCGAGTTGGTCGCCGAAGAAGCCGCCGAAGCCGGTGCCGAGCGGTTGGTGATCGTCACCTCCGAGGGAAAAGACGGTGTCGTCGCGCACTTCGTCGAGGATCTGGTCCTCGAAGGCACGCTGGAAGCCCGCGGTAAGAAGACCATGCTGGAGAAGGTCCGGCGCGCACCGGCCCTGATCAAGGTGGAATCGGTGGTTCAGGCGGAACCGCTCGGGCTGGGCCATGCGGTGGGCTGCGTGGAACCGGTGTTGTCGCCCGATGAGGACGCGGTCGCGGTGTTGCTGCCCGATGACCTGGTGTTACCGATCGGCGTGCTGGAGATCATGGCCAAGGTGCGGGCCAAGCGCGGCGGTTCGGTGCTGTGCGCCATCGAAGTCGGGCCCGATGAGGTCAGCGCCTATGGGGTGTTCGATGTCGAGATCGTCCCTGATGCCGTGAATCCGAACGTGCTGCGGGTCAGGGGCATGGTGGAGAAGCCGTCGGCCGACGAGGCGCCGTCGCGCTATGTCGCTGCCGGGCGCTACCTGCTGGACCGCGCCATCTTCGGTGCGTTGCGACGGGTGGAACGCGGAGCGGGCGGTGAGATTCAGCTCACCGACGCCATCGCCTTGCTGATCTCCGAAGGCCACCCCGTGCACGTGGTGGTTCATCGGGGGTCTCGACACGACCTGGGAAATCCCGGCGGGTACCTCAAGGCTGCGGTTGACTTCGCGTTGGATCGTGATGACTATGGCCCCGCGTTGCGGCAGTGGCTGGTGGCGCGGCTGGGCCTGGCCGAGCAGACCGACCCCTAGCGGCTGCGGCGGGCCCGACTCGGGTTTCGAGGCAGAAAGGCGAGCGCCGTGCGTTCGGTGGAGGAACAGCAGGCCAGGGTGACCGCTGCCGCGGTGGCCCCGAGGCCGGTGCGGGTGCCCATTGCGGAGGCCCAGGGTCTGATGTGCGCCGAAGAAGTCGTCACCGAGCACCCCATGCCGGGTTTCGATCAGGCCGCGATCGATGGTTACGCGGTGCGCAGTGTCGATGTCAGCACCGCCGGCAGCCAAAACGGCGATGCCGAGATCGTGCTCCCGGTCATGGGAGTGATCGAGGCCGGCGCGCGCACGCCCAGTCGGCTCCAGCCCAAGCAGGCCGCACGCATCCAGACCGGTGCCCCGATGCCCACACTGGCCGATGCCGTGTTGCCGCTGCGGTGGACCGATGGGGGCGGAACCCGGGTCCAGATTCTGCGCGGGGTTCGTTCGGGCGCCTATGTGCGCCGGGCCGGTGACGATGTCCAACCCGGGGACGTGGCGGTTCGGGCCGGGGTGATGATCGGCGCCGCGCAGGTGGGTTTGATGGCCGCGGTCGGCCGGGAGCGGGTGCTGGTGCACCCGCGTCCGCGGGTGGCCGTGCTCAGCGTCGGCGGCGAACTGGTCGATATCTCTCGTTCGCCGGGCAACGGGCAGGTCTACGACGTCAACTCCTACGCTCTGGCGGCGGCCGCGCGGGACGCGGGTGCCGAGGTGACCCGCGTCGGCATCATCAGCACGGATCCGAAGGAGTTGCGCGAGGTCGTCGAGAGCCATCTCAACCGCAGCGAGGTCGTGGTCATCTCCGGTGCGGTCGGCGGCGCGGCCGCCGAGAACCTCCGGACGGTACTGTCCGCGCTCGGCAGCATGGAGGTCACCCGGATCGCGATGCATCCGGGCTCGGTTCAGGGTTTCGGTCAGCTGGGGCCGGAAGGGGTTCCGACGTTCCTGTTGCCGGCCAACCCGGTGAGCGCGCTGGTTGTGTTCGAGGTCATGGTGCGTCCGCTGATCCGCCTCTCGCTGGGTAAGCGTCAGCCGTTACGCCGGATGGTCCGGGCCCGGACCATCCAGCCGATTGCCTCGGTGGCCCAGCGCTCCGGATATCTCCGCGGGCAGTTGTTGCGCGACCAGGACACCGGGGATTATCTGGTCGAGGTGATCGGCGACACGCCCGGCGGATCCTCGCATCTGCTGGCCTCGTTGGCCGAGGCCAATTGTTTGGTGATCGTTCCCGCCGAGGTGACCGAGATTTCGGCCGGTGAGTTCGTCGACGTCGCGTTCCTGTCCCAGCGAGGCTGACATCCGGTGAACCTGTGGGGCAATGGTTCCGCCCGGCCGGGTTGGCCCGCGACGGTGGGTCCGTTGCGGGTGTCCGGCGGGCTGGTGAGGTTGCGACCAGTGCGTATGCGCGACGGTGCCCGATGGAGCCGACTCCGACTGGCGGAGCGGCACAACCTTGAGCCATGGGAGCCCTCTGCGGAGCTCGATTGGACTGCGCGACATGCCATGTCGGCATGGCCGCCGATGTATTCCGGGCTTCGGGCGGAGGCGCGCAAGGGGCGCATGCTGCCCTACGCCATCGACGTTGACGGACGGTTCCGCGGCCAGCTGACGATCGGCAATGTCAGTCACGGTTCATTGCGGTCGGCATGGGTCGGCTACTGGGTGTCGGCCGAGGTCACCGGCGGTGGCGTGGCCACCGGGGCAGTGGCCTTGAGCCTGGACCACTGCTTCGGGCCGGTAGGGCTGCACCGGGTAGAGGCCACGGTGCGCCCGGAGAACGTGCCTAGCCGCAAAGTGCTGGCCAAGGTCGGATTCCGGGAGGAAGGCCTGCTGAAGCGCTATCTCAATGTCGACGGCGGGTGGCGGGACCATCTTCTGGTGGCGATGACCGCCGAGGAGGTCGACGGCTCCGTGGCAGCCGGATTGGTGCGACGGGGCCTGGCCACCTGGCACTGAGACACCGCCGGGTAGGTACCCCGAAACCCCGCCGCGTTGTTACGAATGTGACATTTGTGACTGTTGGTGCTTGTCATCCGCGAATTACACATGTGTAATTGGTCGGCGCGCCGCTGCCGAAAGCGGACGTCACGGACCTAGCCTGGTCGGGAAAGGAGCAGGCCCATGCCAAGCATCCCCCAGTCATTGCTCTGGATTTCACTCGTGGTGCTGTGGCTGTTCGTCCTGGTGCCGATGCTGATCAACAAGCGTGACACCGTGCGGCGAACCAGCGATATCGCACTGGCCACCCGCGTCCTCAACGGCCGGGCGAAATCGCGGCTGATCAGGCGCGGCCGGCCGGCAGCCGGCCACCGGCACGACCCGGACTGGCAGTCGGCCGGCGCGCTCGCCGACAACGTCGAGGACATCGAGGACATCGAGGACGCCCAACACGATGCGGTAGCCGATTACGACGATGCGGTTCGAGAGGCCCGGATGCGGACGCAGACCCCACGATCGGTGATGGTGGTGGCCGGGGTTGTGTCGGGTGCGAGCGACCAGACCCGGACCGAGCCCGACTACCTCGACGTCGATGTCGTCGACGAGAACTCCGGGGCCCTGCCGGTCGGTGGTGGTGTCCAGGAAGCGCTGTTCGACGCCGGACCGGTTCAGGCCGGCCTCGAAAAGGAGGCTGTGCCCGAAGAGTCGGCTGTGCCCGGAGAGGTGGATGCGGACGTGGACCCGGCCACCGAGGAGTTCGAGGCGGTCGCCGAGGAGGTCCAACCGGTGACCCGGGACCGCGCGGGAGCCGAACCCGAAGCCGACGAGTACGAATACGTGGATGACACCTCAGGCCTGGAGGCCGAGGAGGGTCCGGCGGTCCCGATCGCGCCCCGGTCGAATCGACAGAGGCGCCTGGAGTCGACCACCGCGGCCGCGGTGAGCGCCCGAAAATACCGATTCCGCAGACGCATGCTGACCGTGATGGCAACGATCATGGTGGCCACCGCCGTCCTGTCGTTCACGGTCAGCCCGGCCCTGTGGTGGCCGTGCGCCGCCACCGCCGGGGTGATGGTCCTCTATCTGGCCTATCTGCGCCGGCAGACCCGCATCGAGGAGCAGGTGCGGCGTCGTCGGCAACAGCGGATGGCGAGGATGCGGGCCGCGGAGTTCGACGGACTTGACGAGCGCGGACCGGAGGTCGGCGACGACGATTTCCCTACCCGGCTCCAGCGCCCCGGAACGGCGGTGCTGGAGATCGACGACGAGGATCCGGTCTTCGAGCATCTCGACGAGGTGGCGTACAGCCGACGCTTCGACCCGCGCGACCTTCCCCGGGCGGCGGGTCAGTAGGAACGCTGGAACGACCGGGCTGGTAGCCTGCTACCGTTCGCGGGGCTATGGCGCAGTTGGTAGCGCGACTCGTTCGCATCGAGTAGGTCAGGGGTTCGATTCCCCTTAGCTCCACAGAAGAATTTCCATTTCGGAGGGCGGCTGCAGTTTCCGCTCCCGCGGTCGCGGCTCGCCGCCGGGCCGCGGCCCAGCGCCGTCGGTCAGTGTTCCCGGAGCCGCTGTGCCAGGCCCTTGTTGATCGCCCTCAGGGTTGTCACCCGGGCGGAGTGCTTGTCGTTGGCAGGAATGACATGCCACCGGGCGCCGTCGGAGGTGGTGCGAAGGATCTTCTGGTCCACCGCCCGGACGTAGTCGTCCCATCTCTCCCGATTGCGGTAGTCCTCGTCAGTGATCTTGTGCTTCTTGAAAGCGGTCTCCTCCCGCGCCTTGAAGCGGGCGAGTTGTTCCTCGGGGGAGATGTGCAGCCAGAACTTGGCGATGTAGTAGCCCTGTTCGACCATCTGCGCCTCGAAGTCGTTGATCTCGTCGAAGGCGCGTTGCCACTCTGCCGCAGTGGCGAAGCCTTCCAGGCGCTCGACCAGCACCCGGCCGTACCAGGTGCGGTCAAAGATGACGACCTTGCCGGCCGGTGGAAGATCACGCCAGAACCGCCACAGGTAGTGGTACTTTCGCTCCTCCTCGGTGGGCGCAGCCACCGGAATCACCCGGTAGTCGCCGGCTTCCAACGCGCCGGTGATACGCCGGATCACCCCGCCCTTACCGGCTGCGTCCCAGCCCTCGAACGCCAGCACCGAGCTGACCCCCCGCTGGCGGGCCTCAATCGAGAGCTTCTTGAGCTTGGCCTGCTCCTTGGCCAACTGGGCGCGATACTCCGCCTTGCTCAGCTTCTTGCTCAGGTCAACCCCGGAGAGCACGTTCGCCTCGGCGTCGAAGTCCCCGAACACCGATTCGGCCAGTGCCGGCCCGTGGTGGGCGCCTTGGTCGGCCAGGCGCGCGGTCAGTGCGGCCAAAATGGTGCGGGCGACGGTCAGGTCGCGGTAGCGGGCATCGGTGGACTCCACGATGGTCCAGGGAGCGCCGGGGCCACTGGTTTCGCGCAGGATCCGTTCGGCGATCGGCAGCACCGGGCCGAGGGAATCCAGCGCGGCCCAATCGCGCTGATCCACCTGCCAGCCGGCATGCGGATCCTTCTCGGCCTTCTTGAGCTTCTTCTTCTGTTCGCGGGCCGGGGTGTGCAGGAAGAATTTCAGGATCAGCGCCCCGTCGGCAACCAACTCGGTCTGCATGTTGGCGATATGCCGCAGCCAGATCGAGAACTCCGGTTCGTCGATCTCGTCATGGGCCCGCTGGATGGCGGCCCGCATCAGGCCGCCGACGAAGAACGCGGTCCGGCCCTTCGGCGGTAGCGAGCGCCACAGCCGCCACAGATGTGGCCGCTGATACTCCTCCGCGGTGGGTTCAGCGAAGACCCGGGTGTCGGCGTATCGGGAATCCATCCACTCGTTGAGCCGGTTCACCAGTTCGTTGGCGGCCAACCGATCGTCGCCGGCCACCCAGATGATCACCGGGAAGTTCGCGTCCCGAAGGTCGTACTGGGCGTTGATCAGCCCGACCCTCAACTTCGGTATCGCCGCGTCGAACTCTTTCTTGCCGACCTTGTTGCCGACCTCGGATACCTCCAGCATTCCCCGAATCCCCTTTTGCCCGCGGGTTAACTACAGGTAAACACCCTCTCATTGCCGGGCGGCCCCGGGGCGGGATTCAGGTTGCGCTGCGCTTGTTGGTCTCCAAAGCGCCGAGAACCAGAATGCGGGCGTCGAGTTCCTCGTCGGACTCCGAAACCGCGTGCTGGGTGCTGCCCTTGCGGAGCAGTTCTCGCAGCGCGTCCTGGTCGTAGTCGGCGGGAGTGGTCGAATCGATGAACTCCTCGACAAGATCGATGAAGCGGTCGGGATCGTCGTGGAAGGGGAAGTGGCCGGATTTGGGGAAGATGTCCAGTCGGGATCCGGGCATCGCCGCATGGGCCATGTGCGCGTGACTCACCGGGATAACCACGTCCTGTTCGCCCCAAATAAGTTGCACCGGAACGGATTCGGTCAAATAGCATCGATCGAGCATGGTCACCACTTGGCCGCGCCAATCCACGACCGCACGCAGCGTCCGGGTGAACGCCGCCGACGCTGTCGGCTCGGGCAGGTCGGCCAGAATCCGCAGGGCGTTGGGGATGTCGCGCCCGACGCCCGTGGAGCCCGCCACACCTCCCAGTAGACGTCCGATGGTCTGCAGGGCCGGGAGCACGAGTGGCAGCCTCAGCAGCGCCAAAGCCTCGGCGCCGATCGGCAGGGCGGCCAGTCGCAGTGCGATGTTGACGTCCTTGGTGACCCCTCCGGCACCGACCAGAATCAGTCTGTTGACCAGCTGTGGGAACTGGTAGGCGAATTGCATCGCGACCCCGCCGCCGAGCGAGTGGCCGACGACGGTGACGCTCTCGATGTCGAGAACGCTGAGCAGATCACGCATACCGTTGGCGTAGGCGGCTACCGAATAGTCCGCCCGGGGTTTGTCGGACTGCCCGTGGCCGAGCATGTCGGGTGCGATGACGGTGAAGCGTCGGGCGAGATGGGCGTGCACCGGTTCCCAGGCGGTGGAGTTGTCCCCGATGCCATGGATCAGCAGCAGGGCGGGCCCGGAGCCGGCGATTCGGTAGGCGCGACG
>JAHZJY010000077.1 GCA_022600695.1 Actinomycetes bacterium
ACCCGCTCAAGCTCCGGGGCCGAAAACATACAAGATCCATATCTCAAAATCTGAGTGGAGTCTGTTGCCGCACAAAGAAATTCCAACAATTACAAACCCATAACAAACACTCACAACCGAATTGGTGACAGCCATCACAGCAACGGCCGGGCGTACCGTCGAGAGCAGCCGTTGAGATCGAGGTGAGTAGATATGAAACACATATGAAACTCATGACATGCGCTAACGATCCGGACACAATGGACGTATGGATATGACGGTGACTCCCCGAAATCCGCGGCAGCGCCAAGCCATCCTGGGTCAGCTCCCGCGCATCACACGTTCCGACGGGACTCCGATTCGGGTCCTACTGGTCGACGATGAGCCGGCGTTGACCAACCTGCTGAAAATGGCGCTGCACTACGAGGGGTGGCAGATAGAAATCGCCCGGAATGGCCGGGAGGCTATGGAGAAGTTCGCCGGGTTCGGGCCCGATGTCATGGTCCTCGACATGATGCTGCCGGACACCGATGGGTTGCAGATCCTGAAGAAGATCCGGGAATCCGACGGCTACACCCCGACGTTGTTCCTGACCGCGCGGGACTCGGTGATGGACCGGGTGACCGGCCTCACCGCGGGGGCGGACGATTACCTGACGAAGCCGTTCAGCATGGAGGAACTCGTCGCGCGACTGCGCGGATTGTTGCGCCGATCGCACTCGATGGCCGCACCGGATGACGAAGTGCTGACAGTCGGGGATCTGGTACTGGACGGGGCCAGCCGCGAGGTGACGCGTGGGGGTGAGCCGATCCCGTTGACTGTGACCGAGTTCGAGTTGTTGCGTTATCTCATGCGCAACCCTCGCCGGGCCATCGCCCGAGCCGAGATCCTGGATCGCGTGTGGAACTACGGATTCGACGGCCGTTCCAGCGTGGTCGATCTCTACATCTCTTATTTGCGAAAGAAGATCGACGCCAACCACGAGCCGATGATTCACACCGTCCGTGGCGTCGGGTACATGCTGCGTCCGGCGCAATGACCCGTAGCCGGCCGCGCTGGTGGCCGAGGTCGGTACGCCGGCAACTGGTGATCGGTGTCTCGGTGATTGTGTGTGCGGCGATGATCGGTGGCGGCGCCGTAGCCGCAGCAATCCTGCGCAACGAGATGATCAGCCTGACCAACACGCAGGTGACGCACTCGCTGGATGCCTTCAGCTACTCCTACGGCAAGGCCCAACTCGCTGCGGCCCAGTCCAGAACGCTGACTGATCCGGTATTGGAGGTGAACAGTTTTCCCGGACAAGCGCCTGGAACGGTGATCGCCGTGCTCCGTGGCCAGCGGGCGGTCTTCGCCGCGTCATTCACCGGGGGAGAGCCAGGGTCGGTGCCCGACGACGTGGTGCGCGATCTGCAGGCCGTCAACTGGCCCAGTGGGGAGACGCGGACGGTCAGACTGGGTGAATCGGGAGAGTACCGGGTCGGGACCCGGGACGTCGGATCCGGCGAGCGCCTGGTGTCGGCGGTGTCGCTGGTCGATGCCAACCGGACGCTGGCCAGTCATGCGCTGGCGGTCGCGGTTCTGGTGGCGGTGGCGTTGGTGGTCGCCGCAGCGGCCACCGTGCAGCTGATCCGCTTGGCTCTGCGGCCGCTACAGCGGGTGGCCGATGTCGCCGGGGATGTTGCGAACTTGCCCCTGACTGCGGCGGAATACCGAATCACCTCACGGGTCAGCGACCGAGATGCCGATCCGGGCAGCGAGGTCGGTGTTGTCGGCAGCTCGCTGAACCTGTTGTTGGACAACGTCGATGCGGCTCTGACGCAGCGAGCCGAGACCGACCGGCGGGTGAGGCAGTTTCTCACTGATGCCAGCCATGAATTGAGGACACCGCTGGCAGCGATCCTCGGCTACGCCGAACTCACCCGGCAGGACAGCGCGGGACTTCCCCCGATGACCGAATACGCGCTGGAACGGATTGAGTCGGAGTCACGGCGGATGACGGCATTGGTCTCCGATCTCCTGCTGTTGTCACGTCTTGATGAGCGTCAGGACCTGCATATCGAGGAAGTTGACCTCTGCGGGGTGGTTGCCGACGCGGTCAATGACGCGGCAGTCGCCGGCCCGGAACATCGCTACGTCGCCGAACTGCCCGATTACCCGGTCTGGGTCCGCGGTGACCGGGCGCGACTGCAGCAGGTGATACTCAACCTGCTGAGCAACGCCCGGATGCACACCCCCCCCGGGGTGACCGTCACCACCGCCGTGAGCATGGCAGGGGAACCCGGTCGGTCGACGGTCGTGCTGGAGGTGCGCGACAACGGACCCGGGATTCCGGAGGCGATCGTTCCCTATCTGTTCGGCCGGTTCGTCCGTGCCGACAAGGACCGCTCCCGGGAGATGGGCGGCAGCGGGCTGGGCTTGGCGATCGTCGCCTCGGTTGTCGAGGCGCATCAGGGCACGGTTTCGGTGCGCTCGCGGCCCGGCCAAACGGTTTTCACCGTGCGTCTGCCCGCAGCGCCCGGCAGCTAGTCTGCGTCCGGCAGGGGGCCGTCGGCGGTCGTAAAGCGCGGCGAAGCATCCGCGACCCGGGGTGGGGAATTGATGAAAATCACAGCAGCCCAACAGGAAAACGCGGGGACCATCTCAGATTTGAGACAGTCCCCGCGGTCTTGCCGGCTAGCGGTCAGCCGATAGCGAGAATCGGGACCGAGGGCCCCATGCCACCGGGTATGCCCATCATCTGCTGTTGCTGGACCACCTCTCCCGGTGAGGCATAGATCGAGGAGTGCCCCGGCCGCTGGCAGACCGAGGAGCGTAACGATTCCTCACATTTGCTCAGGGTGGCGGTGGCCGATGGGGCCAGGACGACAGCCGCGGCCGCGGCGGCCAGGAAGGCGGGTGCCAGAAGTTTGGTGATCATGTCTGCGATTCCCTCTCGGTGGGTTGCGGTAGTCGATCCGAGACCCGTTCCCGCAGTGGGAATGTGACCCGTTTCGACCTATGCCCTGAGTCTAGGTGCGGGTTCGGGCGGAGTCCCGACATTCATAGAAACAACATAGAAATCACGAGTTTTGATTCGCTAATTACGCCATCGTCAGTGGTCGGCTCGAGTCAGATTTGAAGATGCTATGAAACTCGTGATTTTGAATTCGTGTGTTGCTAGCTTGGAGGCACGGCATCAAGAGCGAGATCAACACCGCCGGTGTGGATTCGAGTTTGAGCCATCAGAAAGGGAACTTGAGAATGACTGCCATCGCTCGCTACTCCGCTCCGATCGTCGCCACCGTCGCGATGGCCGCGGCCCTGCTGGCCGCACCCCTCGCCGGCGCGAACTCCAACCAGACCAGCTGCCGGGAGAGCGGTGGCGCCAGGGTCTGCCAGAAGCAGGGACACACCTCGCTGCACGCCAAGCCCGAGGTGCGTTCCGGCTCCGGGCAACTGTTCAGCTCGCCCTGGTTGCCGGGCTACGGCCGTGGCCAACTGCCCCCGATGTTGGCGCTGGGCTGACTGCGCCGGTGTATGCCCGAGTCCGTTCAAGGACTCGGGCATACAGCGTTGTGAAGCACGGGATCCAGATCCCGGTTGTGGCACTCGCCCGGCTAGGCTGCTAAAAACCCTGCTGAAGACCCGTAAACTGGCCGAGAGCCGAGGAGGTGAGCCAGATGGGGACTGCCGACGATCGTCGTTTCGAGGTTCTGCAGGCCATCGTGGCCGACTTCGTCGCGACGCGGGAGCCGATCGGCTCGAAGGCACTGGTCGAGCGGCACGGCCTCGGAGTGTCCAGCGCCACGGTCCGCAATGACATGGCGGTTCTCGAGGCAGAGGGGTACATCGCACAGCCGCACACCAGCTCTGGCCGGGTGCCCACCGAGAGGGGCTACCGGGAGTTCGTGGACCGCATCAATAGCGTGAAGCCGCTGTCCAACCCGGAGCGCCGCGCAATCCTGTCTTTCCTCGATTCCGGCGTCGACCTCGACGACGTGCTCCGCCGAGCGGTGCGCTTGCTGGCGCAGCTGACCCGGCAGGTGGCAGTCGTGCAGTACCCAACGCTGTCGGCTTCGACGGTGCGGCACCTGGAGGTGGTCGTCCTGACGCCGGCCCGGCTGCTCATGGTGGTCATCACCGACTCCGGCCGAGTCGACCAGCGCATCGTTGAACTCGGTGACACCATCGACGAGGCTCAGGCCGGTCAGCTTCGGGATCTGCTCAGTCAGGCGCTGGAGGGTAAACGGTTGTCGGAGGCCTCGGCTGCGGTCGCGGACCTGGCCAGCGGGCTCGATGCCGGATCCGGCCGGGGTGGCCCGCTCGGGAACGCTGTCGGCCGTTCGGCGACGGTGCTGCTGGAATCGCTGGTCGAACACACCGAGGAGCGGCTTTTGATGGGCGGGACTGCGAATCTCACGCGCAACACCGCCGACTTCGGTGGATCGCTGCGGTCGGTCCTCGAGGCGCTCGAGGAACAGGTCGTGGTTCTGCGGCTGCTCGCCGCCCAACAGGACGCCGGTAAGGTGACGGTGCGCATCGGCCATGAGACCGAAGCCGAACAGATGTCCTGCACATCGGTGGTCACCACGACCTACGGGAACGCGGGAACGGTCTACGGCGGCATGGGTGTGGTGGGTCCCACCCGGATGGACTATCCCGGGACCATGGCCAATGTTGCGGCGGTTGCGATGTACATCGGCGAGGTTCTCGGCCACCGCGCTGGCTGACAACCAGTGCGGCCAGGGATATCAGGAAGAGGTCAGGCGTGGCGCGCGACTATTACGGGATACTCGGGTTGGGCCGGAACGCCGGCGATGCGGAGATCAAGCGCGCCTACCGGAAACTGGCCCGCGAACTGCATCCCGATGTCAATCCCGACGAGGAGGCCCAGCACCGCTTCAAGGAGATCAGCGTCGCCTACGAGGTGCTGTCGGATCCGGAGAAGCGACGCATCGTCGATCTCGGTGGAGATCCGCTGGAATCGGTGGGCGGCGGTAACGGGTTCGCCGGGTTCGGCGGACTGGGAGACGTGTTCGAGGCGTTCTTCGGAGGCGGCGGCGCCCGTGGGCCGGTCGGACGCGTTCGTCCCGGTTCGGACTCCCTGCTGCGGATGCGGCTGACGCTCGACGATTGCGCAACCGGGGTCACCAGGCAAGTCACCGTCGACACGGCCGTGCTGTGTGACTTGTGTCAGGGCAAAGGTACCCATGCCGACACCACGCCGGTCACCTGCGATATCTGCGGGGGCCGTGGCGAGATTCAGACAGTGCAGCGCTCGCTGCTCGGGCAGGTGATGACCGCTCGGCCCTGCCCTACCTGCGGTGGCATCGGCGAGGTCATTCCGAACCCGTGTCAGCGTTGCGGCGGAGACGGCCGGGTGCGGGCGCGGCGGGACGTCAGCGTGAAGATTCCGGCCGGGGTGGCCGACGGGATGCGGGTGCGGTTGGCGGCCCAGGGCGAGGTGGGTCCGGGCGGTGGCCCGGCCGGTGACCTCTACGTCGAAGTGCATGAGCAACAGCACGATATCTTCGTCCGCGACGGCGACGATCTGCACTGCACCATCTCCGTTCCGGTGACCGACGCCGCCCTGGGCACCGCGGTCAGCGTCGAGGGGATCCTCGATGGCGCGATCGAGATCACCATCGCACCCGGCACCCAGCCGGGCGCGGTGATGACCCTGCGCGGCCGCGGTATGCCACGGTTACGCACGGAGACGCGCGGGGACCTGCACGCACACGTCGAGGTTGTCGTGCCCACCAAACTGGATGCGCGGACCCGAGAACTGCTGACCGAGATCAAAAGTGTCGGCGGGCAGCAGGCGGCGGTGAAGTCCGCCCGCGCCGGCGCCGCGCAGGCCGGGAACGGCGGGCTCTTCAGCCGCCTCCGGGAAACCTTTACCGGCCGCTGAGCCCGGCCCGCCGCCACTCGCGTCATGGTCGCCACGCTGTTCTACGCCGAGGCCATACCTGCCGTGGGCGAGTTGGCGGTCGTTGAGGGCGACGAGGGATTCCATGCCGCCACGGTGCGCAGGTTGCGGCCCGGTGAGGTGCTGACCCTGTCCGATGGCGCCGGATCGGTCGCCGACTGTGTGGTCGAGGCCGTCGACAAGCGGTCCCTGGCCGCGCGAGTGCTGGCCCGCAGGACCGCCCCGCCGTCCCGACCACCGGTGACGGTGGTGCAGGCCATTCCCAAGTCCGAGCGTTCCGAGTTGGCCGTCGAGCTTGCCACCGAGGCCGGGGCTGACGGATTCGTCGCCTGGCAGGCGGACCGCTGTGTGGCACGGTGGGAGGGTGATCGCTCCGAGCGGGGCCTGCGCCGCTGGCGTGCAGTCGCCCGATCGGCCGCCCGGCAATCGCGCCGCGCCTGGATCCCGGCAGTGGCGGGTCCGCTGTCGACCGGCGGGGTGTGCGGCTATCTCGGCAGCCATGTCGGTGCCGGTGTCCCTGCCCTGGTCCTGCATGAGACGTCCGGCCGTCCCCTGGCCGGCCTGCAACTCGCCGGAGCCGAGTCGATCCTGCTGCTCGTCGGACCGGAGGGCGGGGTCAGCGATCCGGAACTCGACGCATTGACGGCCGTGGGCGCCGTGCCGGTACGGCTCGGGCCGACCGTATTGCGGACGTCCACGGCGGCCGCCGTCGCGCTCGGGGCACTCGGGGTGTTAACCCCGAGGTGGTCGATCCCGGAAACGGGCTGATCGGTAGAATCACGGCACAGGGTACCTACCGACGGGCCCGGGATGATTAAGGCATCGAAGACCACGTGACGCCCCGCCAGAACAGT
>JAHZJY010000078.1 GCA_022600695.1 Actinomycetes bacterium
CCATCCGCTCGTCACCGGCTTACGCCAAGCCCATCAGGACCGTGGCGAAGACTCCTCCCTGGCCGAAACGGCCGAACTGCTCTATGGAACAGCGCTTCTCGCCGAAGGCGGGACGCCGGAGGATCCGGCGGCGTTCGCCGCGTTGCTCGCCGACCGGCTGGCACGGACGGTCTAGGAGACCCGCGGGATTTCACGAATGAATCTCGATAACCCCAAACACGGTCAACACGTCGGCGGTTTCCGGCGGTGGGCCCGCACCATGCTGGCGCACCGACGTCCGGACAATGGCATCCATCAAGACCACGAGGCCGGCCGGGCCGTCTATCAGACATCAACGATGGGCGCCCTTCTCGACGGCATCTACGACGGCGATGTCACGATCGCCGAACTGTTGCGCCACGGGGATTTCGGGCTGGGCACGTTCAATCATCTCGATGGCGAGATGCTGGTGCTCGACGGTGTCTGCTACCGACTACGGGCCGACGGTACCGCCACCGCGGCCGGCGAGACGGATCGCACCCCGTTCGCGACGGTCACCTGGTTTCAGGCCGACACCACCTTGGCCATCTCGGTTCCGACGGACCGCGCGGCGCTCGCCGAACGGATCGATGAGAGCCTGCAGAGCCGCAATCTGATTGTGGCGGTTCGAGCCAACGGGCATTTTTCGCGGATCCACACCCGCACCGTCGCCGAACAGCATCAGCCCTATCCCCCGCTCACCGAGGCGACCAGCGGACAGCGGGAAGCCACCTTCACCGACGTTGACGGCACCGTTGCCGGATTCCGGATGCCGGACTACGAGCAGGGGATCTCCGTCGCCGGGTACCACCTGCATTACATCGACGCGGCCCGCCACCGCGGTGGGCATGCCTTCGACTTCGAACTCGAACGCGGCACCGTCGAGATCAGCGTGCTCTCGGAACTTCACCTGAGCCTGCCGCGAACCCCGCAGTTCCTCCAGGCCGACCTGGATCCGGCCGACGTCAATGAGCGGATCCGACGGACCGAGGACGGCTAGCGAATGTGGTAGGCGGGGCCGATCAGCCGTCGTCGTGCTCGGCCCGGGAATCCTTCACCTGCTGTGCGACCTCGACGACATTCGCGGGCCGTCGCGCCGGCATTCCGTCACCGGCGGCATTCCTACCGGGAATCAACGGAATCGCCGCGCCCAGCAGAGGATCGCGTCGGCCGCGGCTTCCGGCCGTTCGGGGAACAATGCATGCCCGGCGTCCGCGACCATCCCGGTGGTGGTCACGCGCCCTCCGAGGTCAGGCGCGTAGCTCCTTGGCCAGTTCGGCGAAGGCGTCAACCCATCTGCTCATGTCCGCATCGGTGTGTGCCAGCGACACCAACCATTGGTCATCCATTCCCGGTGGCGTCAGGATGCCGCGGTTGATGCCCCACAGCCAACCCAACTCAGCAACCTCGAAGTCGGTACTCAACTTGTAGTCACGGTAGTTGCGGATCGGGGTAGGCGACCAGGTGACTGCACCTTTGACGCCGAAGCCCACGGTGTGGGCCGGCAGTTGGTACTCCCGGATGATGCTGTCCATCGCCTCCATGGCGTTGTCGTTGACCTGTTCGGCCGCAGCCAGCGCCTGCGGGGTGGCAACCTCGTCGACCGCGATGGCCGCAGCCATGCACAACGGGTTGCCGTTGTAGGTGCCGAAGTGGGCCATGCGGTTGTCGACCACGACCTGCATGACTTCCGCGGTGCCGCCGAAGGCGGCCAGTGGCAGGCCGCCGCCGATGGACTTGGCCAAGGTGATCAGGTCGGGCTTGACGCCCAGTCGCGCGGCCGCACCCCGAGCACCGGCAGTCAGTCCCGTCTTGACCTCGTCGAAGACCAACAGCACGTTGTGTGCGTCGCACAGCGCGCGAACGCCGACAAGGTAGCCGGCATCGGGCAACACGATGCCGAGGTTTTCGATGACTGGCTCCATCACCACGCAGGCGACGTCGTTGCCGTGGGCGGCGAGCATGCGTTCCATCTGTCCCAGGTCGTTATAGGCCACCACGTGTACGACGCCGGGCTCGGCATCGAAGGGCACCTGCGGGGTCGGGTTGTCGGCGGGACCGATCTCGTCCATCCCCGGCTTGACCGATACCGAAAGACCGTCGTAGCCGCCGTGGTAGCCGCCCTCGATCTTGATGATCGCCTTCCGACCGGTGTAGGCGCGCGCTGCGCGCACCGCGTACATCGTCGACTCGGTGCCGGAGTTGGTGAATCGCAACATATCCAGGCCGAAGCGGTCCTTGAATTGCTCGGCGACCTCGGTCGAGATCGGCGCCGGGGTCACGAACAGCGTGCCGATATCATCCAGGGCCTCCTTGACCTTGGCGACCACCGTGGGGTTGAGGTGGCCGACAAGCATCGCGCCGAAGCCCATCGACAGATCCAGCACCCGGCGATCGTCACAGTCGGTGACGTACGCGCCACGTGCGGACTTCACGCCCATCGGGTACGGATCCCAGTATTGGAAGCTGCTCGTCACACCCAGCGGCAAGGTCTTCGATGACCGTGCCGCATGGTCGGCCGAGCCGGGAGTGGTCTTGGCGTACCGTTCCCACTCCTTGGCCATGAGCGCTGCAACCCGGGACGGGTCCAGCGCGGCGTA
>JAHZJY010000015.1 GCA_022600695.1 Actinomycetes bacterium
CCTCGGCCGACAGCGGTGGCGGCAAGGGCACTGTCGACGTGGTCTGGGCCGTAGAGGTTTCGGCGGCAGATGTCGTCGTCGACGGGGATGCGGTACCCGATGTGGATGGCGTCGCCGAGGTGCTCGCCGCCGTGCTGGTGGAGGTGCTCGTGGCGGTGGAAGCGGGAGCCTCGGGTCCGTTGTAGTCGGTCCAGGTCTCCGTGCGGAAAGTGTTACCGCTCGCGGTGACGCTCAGCGCGGTCGGGGTGACGGTGTAGGTGACGCCGTCGTTGTTGGCGACGAAGGCATCGCTCGATGTCTTCGAGGCTGTGGTCACGAGCCTGGCGCCGTCACTCACCCGGACGCCACGATACTGATAGGTGCCCGATGCGGTCTGGCAGATCGCCACCCGCGAGGTCTCGGTGGTGCCGAACATGACGGCGGTCGACGGGGCCGTGCAGCGCGCGGTGGAGTTGACGTAGCCTTCGCCATCGGACTGCGGTGCTGCGGCGGGCGCGGCGGTGGAGGTGTACGCCGCCAGTGGCACGCCGACGGCGATCAGCGCCGATGCGGCCGCGACGGCGAGCCCGGCTTTGCGAAGGCGGGATTCGCGGTGTGTGGAGGTGCTCATTGCATCCACCAGAACACAGGCCCACCGCGCGCGCGAGGGACGATGCGAAGCCAACACCCGATCGTTAGGGGCCTGAGATGGACCCGGGCACCCATTCGCCGCGGCAAAGCACAGCCGATACGGTCAGGTCCGGGTCAAGAACAACCAGGTCCGCGGCCGAGCCGGGCCGGAGTTCCGGACACGGCAGCCCCAGTGCGCGGGCCGGAGTGATCGAGGATTGCCGCACCGCCTGCAGTAGCGCCTGGTCCCGGGGCAGATCGGCCTGCGACACCGCGAACCGGAAGAGCCGGTCAAAAGTCGCGGTGCTACCGGCGATGGTGTCGGTACCGGCCAGATGGGCCACCCGGTCGGCGACCTCAACGGCGAGTGGGCCGATCCGGTAGGCGCCGTCGGCCATCCCGGCCGCCGCCATCGCGTCGGTCACCAACGAGACCCGGCCCGCCCCGGCTGACCTGACGATGTGGCGGTAGAGCGCGGCGTCGATGTGAACGCCGTCGGCGATCACCTCGACTGTCACCCGGGGGTCCTCGAGCAGCGCGATCACCGGCCCGGGTTCGCGGTGATGGATCGGGCGCATCGCGTTGAACAGATGTGTTGCGACCGTGGCGCCGGCGTCCACCGCGGCCCGGGTCTGCTGATACGTCCCGTCGGTGTGGCCGACGGCCGCGACCGCACCGGCGTCGACGATCCGCCGAACCGCAGCGAGCCCGCCGGCCCGTTCCGGGGCCAACGTCACCATCCGGATGGTGCCGCCGGCGGCGTGCAGGAGCCGATCCAGTTCCGCGGGGTCGGGATCGCGTAGCAGGGTGGGATCGTGGGCGCCGCATCGTTCGGCCGCCAGCCAGGGACCCTCCAGATGGATACCCGCGATCAGCCCGGCCCGCACCTGTTCGGCCAGGGTCTGCACGTCGACCAGCAAGTCCTCGGGTGACCCGGTGACCAGGGATGCCACCAGGGTGGTGGTGCCATGGCGCCGATGGATGTCGACCGCGGTGGCGGTCTGGTCGGGATGGGAGAAGCTGCCGCCACCGCCGCCGTGCACGTGGGTGTCGACGAACCCCGGCACCACCGTCGCCGGGCCGAGATCGCAGTCACCCCGACCGGGCGGCGCGCCGGGGCCGACGGCGGCGATGAGGCCGCCTGAGACCTCGAGCCATCCGGGCCGCAGCAGTTCGGTACCGGTCAGCACCTCGCCGGCGGTCAGTAACACCTAGATTCCCTGCCAGTCCGGTTTGGACCGGTAGGTCTCGCGGTAGTAGTCGGCGAGTTGCAGGCGCCGCGCCGCCGCGTCATCGAGGAGGACCGTCACGTGCGGATGGTGCTGCAGAATGCTGGCCGGCCACATCGCGCTGACCGCACCCTCGACGAGGTGGTGCACCGCCTCGGCCTTGTTTCGGCCGGTGGCGAGGAGGACCACGTGCCGGGATTCCATGATGGTGCCCAGGCCCTGGGTCAGGCAGTGGGTGGGTACGGCGTCCACGTCGCCGCCGAAGAAGCGGGCGTTGTCGATCCGGGTCTGGCGGGTCAGTGTCTTGATTCGGGTCCGGGAGGCCAGCGAAGATCCCGGCTCGTTGAAGCCGATATGCCCGTCGGTGCCGATCCCGAGGATCTGCAGATCGATCCCACCGGCCGCCCGGATGGCCCGTTCGTAGTCCGCACACGCGGCCGGGATGTCCTCGGCCAGTCCCTCCGGTCCGCCGACCGCGCCGGGCGGGAAATCGACCCGGGAGACGAACGCGGTGTCGATGACGTTGCGGTAGCGCTCCGGGTGGTCGGCGGGCAGCCCGACATACTCATCGAGGGTGAAGCCCCGCGCCCGGCTGAACGACACTCGTCCCGCCGCACAACGCTGAGCCAACTGGTCATAGGTCGTCAACGGTGAGGATCCGGTGGCCAGGCCCAGCACCGCATCCGGCTTACGCTGCAGCAGCGACTCGATGGCGTCCGCTCCGAGGGCACCGATTGCGCCGGTATCTCGCAGGATGATGACTTCCATCGACAGTTACTTACGAGCGCTGAAAAGAATTGCCCCGGTTGATATTTGCGCTCCGGTGATAACCGCATCGGCAGCCGAGATATTGGATGCCTCGCGTTCGTCCATCACCACCACCGGGACCACCGGGTTCAGGCCGGCGGCGACGATGGCCGGGACGTCGTAGCTGATCACTGATTGACCGGCTGTCACGGCGTCGCCCTGAGCCAGGTGCGGGGTGAACCCCCGGCCGTCCAGGGTCACGGTGTCGAGTCCCAGGTGAACCAGGACGCCGACCTGGTCGGCCGTCATGATGACGTAGGCGTGCGGCAGCAGTTTGAGGAGCGTGCCGCTCACCGGCGCGACCGCGTCGACAACTTCCCGTGGGGGTTCGACGGCGGCGCCGTAGCCGACCATGCCCTGCGAGAAGACCGGGTCGGGCACCTCGGACAGGGAAAGTGCGCGTCCCGCGACGGGCGCGAGGACCTGGGTGAGACTCACGGGGGCTCCTGTGCCGTTGGCTGCGTTACGTCGTCGGATGTGCACAAGGATAGAGATCGGTCGGGCCTATTGAAGCCGTTATGTCATCGAAAGGGTGCCGAAACCCCGTCTCACGTCGGGTGATCGTGGTCTACGCTTCCGCTGGGCTGCACTAGTGGAAGGGCCGGTCCCAGATGAGCGAAGCGACGGAAGCAACAGGCGCACAACCGAAATCGGGCCTGAGAATCCCCGGCTTCGCCCAACTGCAGCGGCTGGGCAAGAGCCTTATGCTGCCGATCGCGGTACTCCCGGCGGCCGGCATCCTGCTCCGACTGGGCCAGGATGACCTGCTGGGTCGGATCGACGCCCCGGTGATCGGAGCGTTTTTCCAGGCGATGAGCGCGGCCGGTGGAGCGCTGTTCACCAACCTGCCGTTGTTGTTCGCCGTCGGTGTGGCGATCGGTTTCGCCCGCAAGGCCGACGGTTCCACCGCGCTCGCGGCGGTGGTCGGTTACCTGGTGATGGATTCGGTTTTCGAGACCATGTCGCCGGTGGTACTCGGCGGCGAGGCCGGCCCGTCCGATGATCCGGCGCAGATCAATTACAGCGTGTTCGGGGGCATCGTGGTGGGCCTGCTGACCGC
>JAHZJY010000079.1 GCA_022600695.1 Actinomycetes bacterium
CGGGATCGATCTGGACCGCACCGAGTGGCCCTATATCGGTGCCAAAGCCGGCAACCTCCCCGGCGACCTGACCTTCAGTTGGTATGCCGTGGACCGCGCTGGTCAGGCATGGGTGGTCAGCTTCCAGCTCAACTGGCCGCGCTACCACAGCCCGAACGCCGGCGGGTGGGTGATGACGATCATCAAGCAGGTTTTCGCGATGCTGCCGCGGTAGCCGAGTGCCCCTGACGTTCCGCCGTCCGGCTATTCCGTTGTCTGTCTATTCCGTTGTCGCGGCAGCCAGACCGGGCTCGACAGTCTCCCGTCTGGGCCCACCGGAGAAGGTGAATTTCGCGTCCTCGCCAGCGCCCTCGCCGTCCCAGTTCTCGACGTCGACGGTGATCAGCTGTCCGGGTCCGATCTCCTCGAACAGGATCTTCTCGCTCAGCGCGTCCTCGATCTCGCGCTGGATGGTGCGGCGTAGTGGCCGCGCCCCCAGGACCGGGTCGAAGCCGCGCTTGGCGAGCAACGCCTTGGCGTTGTCGCTGAGCTCCATCTCCATATCCTTGCCCTTGAGCTGCTTGGACACCCGGTTCACCATCAGATCCACCATCTCGATGATCTCGTCCTGAGTGAGCTGGTGGAACACGATGATGTCGTCGATGCGGTTGAGGAACTCCGGGCGGAAATGCTTCTTGAGTTCGTCGTTGACCTTCTGCTTCATCCGCTCGTAGTTGTTGTCACCGCCGCCCTGGGTGAAGCCCAGGCCGACCGCCTTGGAGATGTCGGACGTGCCGAGATTCGAGGTGAAGATCAGCACGGTGTTCTTGAAGTCGACCGTACGGCCCTGACCATCGGTGAGACGGCCGTCCTCAAGAACCTGCAGCAGAGTGTTGTAGATCTCCTGGTGCGCTTTCTCGATCTCGTCGAACAGCACTACCGAGAAGGGCTTGCGACGAACCTTCTCGGTGAGCTGTCCGCCCTCCTCATATCCGACATATCCAGGCGGGGCGCCGAACAGCCGGGACGCGGTGAAGCGGTCGTGGAACTCTCCCATATCGATCTGGATGAGCGCGTCGTCGTCACCGAAGAGGAACTCCGCGAGCGCCATGGACAGCTCGGTCTTGCCGACGCCGGACGGCCCGGCGAAGATGAACGAACCGGACGGGCGCTTGGGGTCCTTCAAACCGGCCCGGGTGCGGCGGATGGCCTTCGAGACCGCCTTGACGGCGTCCTCCTGACCGATGATCCGCTTGTGCAGTTCATCTTCCATGCGCAGCAACCGGGTGGTCTCCTCCTCGGTCAGCTTGAACACCGGGATTCCGGTCCAGTTGCCCAGCACCTCCGCGATCTGTTCATCATCGACCTCTGCCACGACATCGAGGTCGCCTGCGCGCCATTGCTTTTCGCGCTCAGCTCGCTGAGCGACCAACGTCTTCTCGCGGTCCCGCAGCGACGCCGCCTTCTCGAAGTCCTGCGCGTCGATCGCCGATTCCTTCTCCCTGCGGGCATCTGCGATCTTCTCGTCGAACTCCCGCAGGTCCGGCGGAGCGGTCATTCTGCGGATCCGCATCCGGGCACCGGCCTCATCGATCAGGTCGATCGCCTTATCCGGCAGGAACCGGTCGTTGATATACCGGTCAGCCAGCGTGGCGGCGGCCACCACGGCCGAATCGGTGATCGACACCCGGTGGTGCGCTTCGTAACGATCCCTAAGACCCTTGAGGATCTCGATGGTGTGCTCAACGCTGGGCTCACCAACCTGGACCGGCTGGAAACGGCGCTCGAGGGCGGCATCCTTCTCGATGTACTTGCGATATTCGTCGAGCGTGGTCGCGCCTATGGTCTGCAGCTCACCGCGGGCCAGCTTCGGCTTGAGGATCGACGCGGCGTCGATGGCACCCTCGGCGGCGCCGGCGCCGACGAGGGTGTGCAGCTCGTCGATGAAGAGGATGATGTCTCCGCGGCTGTTGATCTCCTTGAGGACCTTCTTCAAACGTTCCTCGAAGTCGCCGCGGTAGCGGCTGCCGGCCACCAGGGATCCCAGGTCCAGAGTGTAGAGCTGCTTGTCCTTGAGGGTCTCCGGCACTTCCCCGTTGACGATGGCCTGTGCCAGGCCTTCCACCACGGCGGTCTTGCCGACGCCGGGCTCGCCGATCAGAACCGGGTTGTTCTTGGTGCGCCGGGACAGCACCTGCATCACCCGCTCGATTTCCTTCTCCCGGCCGATGACCGGGTCCAGCTTGCCTTCCATGGCGGCAGCGGTGAGATTACGGCCGAATTGATCGAGAACCAGCGATGTGGAAGGGCTGCCGGATTCCCCACCCCGGCCGCCGGTACCCGCTTCTGCGGTTTCCTTGCCCTGGTAGCCGCTGAGCAGTTGGATGACCTGCTGGCGGACCCGGGTCAACTCGGCGCCGAGCTTGACCAGCACCTGGGCTGCCACACCCTCGCCCTCGCGGATCAGACCGAGCAGGATGTGCTCGGTGCCGATGTAATTGTGGCCGAGTTGCAGCGCCTCCCGCAGGCTCAGCTCGAGCACTTTCTTGGCGCGGGGCGTGAAAGGGATGTGCCCGGACGGTGCCTGCTGGCCCTGCCCGATGATCTCCTCGACCTGAGATCGGACCCCTTCGAGCGAGATCCCCAGCGATTCGAGCGACTTCGCGGCAACGCCCTCACCCTCATGGATCAGACCGAGGAGAATGTGCTCGGTTCCGATGTAGTTGTGGTTGAGCATCCGGGCTTCCTCCTGAGCCAGGACGACAACCCTGCGGGCGCGGTCAGTGAATCTCTCGAACATCTGCGGTTACCTGCCCTCCATCACCTGGTGCCGCGGTAGTCACCGTGCACCGCAACGTCCACTGTAGTGGGCGGCACCGGGGCCGGTGCTCTCCGCTGCTAGCCGAAACACATCCGTCATCCGGATACAGCACATCAACGCCCCGGGCCACGGTTTCGTTTCCCGGTTGGGGCACCGTTGCCTTCGCGGCGAGCGAAACCGGCCTGCGAGACCGCGTCGCGAACCCGACCGGGCTCAGGTGGCTGCGTGGAAAGCCTCGATGATCTCCGCCGGGATCCGCCCGCGGGTGGACACCTTGTGGCCGCTGCGGCGGGCCCATTCCCGGATCGCGGCACTCTGTTCGCGGTCGATCGAGGCACGCCCACCCCGGCCGGCCGAGCCCGAACGCCCGCGGCGACGGCCGCCGACCCGGCGTCCGGCATCGATCCATTGCTTGAATTCGTCCCGGAGTTTTTGGGCATTCTTGGCGGAAAGATCGATCTCATAGCTCACGCCGTCAATGGAGAATTCGACTGTTTCATCGGCAGGCCCATCGCCATCGAAATCGTCGACGAGGGTGACGGTGACTTTCTTCGCCATGTATTTCCTCGGTCCTTCTGTGCGAGCGGAACGGCAATTGATTGTCTAGTCCTCCGATAATCTGCCACAAAAGTGCACCGAATACCAATGTCTTTTGATCGTATCCCTTGATCGGTGAAGTTCAGTTGTCGTGGCGACGGACTATCGGAAACAATACGGTCTCCCTGATCGACAACCCGGTAAGCACCATCATCAGCCGGTCAATGCCCATTCCGGTTCCGGTGGTTGGTGGCATCGCGTACTCCATTGCGGACAGGAAATCCTCGTCGAGCATCATCGCCTCATCGTCACCGGCGGCCGCAGCGCGGGCCTGGTCCTCGAAGCGTTCCCGCTGAATGACCGGATCAACCAATTCTGAGTACCCGGTGGCCAACTCGATCCCGCGGACATAGAGATCCCATTTCTCAGTCACCCCCGCGATACTGCGGTGCTGCCGAGTCAAGGGTGTGGTCTGCACCGGGAAATCCTTGACGAAAGTCGGCGCCCACAACGTATCTCCGACCGCGTGTTCCCATAGTTCCTCGACCAGTTTGCCGTGTCCGTACCCGCGGTCTCGGGGAATCTCCACGCCGAGCCGGTCGGCAATGGTAAGCAGGTATTCCACGGGAGTCCCCGGCGTGATCTCCTCGCCAAGCGCTTCCGATAAGGACGGATACATTTGGATCGACGGCCATTCGCCGTCCAGGTCGTAGACAGTTCCGTCGGGCAATGCCACCTGTCGGGTGCCTATCGCTTCGTCGGCGACTCCCTGAATAAGTTCACGGATCATGACCGCGGAATCGTCATAGGTCCCCCACGCCTGATATGTCTCGAGCATCGCGAATTCCGGCGAGTGGGTGGAATCAGCACCCTCGTTACGGAATACCCGATTGAGTTCGAACACCCGCTCCAAGCCGCCCACCACGCAGCGTTTGAGGAATAGCTCAGGAGCGATCCTCAGGTACAGGTCGGCATCCAGGGCGTTGGAGTGGGTCACGAACGGCCGGGCCGCGGCGCCGCCGGCGAGGGTCTGCAACATCGGGGTCTCCACCTCGAGGAAACCCCGGCGCTCCAGACCGTGCCGGACCGCGCGGACGACGGCAATGCGCTGCCGGGCGACCGTACGGGCCTGTGGACGGACGATCAGGTCGACGTAGCGCTGCCGGACGCGTGATTCCTCACTCATCTCCTTATGCGCCACCGGCAGCGGCCGCAGGGCCTTGGCGGCCATCTGCCAGCTGTCGGCCAATACGGACAACTCCCCGCGCCGCGAACTGATCACCTCGCCCCGGACGAAGACGATGTCACCCAGATCCACATCGGACTTCCAGGACTGCAGCGCGTCGGCGCCGACACCGGCCAGGCTGATCATCGCCTGTAACTGGGCGCCGTCGCCCTCCTGCAGAGTCGCAAAACAGAGCTTGCCCGAGTTGCGGGCGAAGACCACCCGGCCGGTCACCCCGACAATGTCTCCGCTGGCCGTGTCCGCCGCCAGGGCGGGATGCGCCGCCCGGACCTCGGACAGCGAATGAGTCCGGGGCACAGCCACCGGGTACGGCTGGCGGCCCTCGTCCACCAGGCGCTGCCGCTTACCCTGCCGGATCCGGAATTGCTCGGGAACATCGTCCTGCGGGTCCACCGCAGCCGACACGTCAGCATCACTCACGACTGACCAGCTTAAATGGCCTTTCGCGGTGCGGTTCAGCGGGCGGCCCTGGACCGCCCGCCCTGGCCTTCGCGGTTGCGCTCGAACACCATCCGCAACCCGTCGAGGGTGAGGTGTCTATCGAAGTGCTCGACACTTCGCAGGTTGGGCAGAATCAGCGGCGCGGTGTCTCCGGTGGCCACCACCGTCGCGTCGCGACCGGCGAAATCATCGACATCTTCACGGATGCGGCTGACCAGGCCGTCGACCAGCCCGGCGAACCCGAACACCGCGCCGGACTGCATACATTCCACCGTGTTCTTCCCGACCACCGAGCGTGGTCTGGTCAACTCGACACGACGAAGCGCAGCCGAACGGGCCGCCGCGGCGTCGGAGGACAGCTGTACCCCGGGAGCGATCGCACCCCCGAGGAACTCCCCTTTGGCCGACACCACGTCCACACAAATCGACGAACCGAAGTCCACCACGATCGCGGGACCGTCGAACTTGGCGTAGGCCGCCAGACAGTTCACGATCCGGTCGGCCCCGACTTCCTTGGGATTGTCGACCAGCAGCGGAATCCCGGTGCGGATACCCGGCTCGATGAGTACATGGGGGACGCCCGTCCAATACTGGTCGAGCATCAACCGGACCTCGTGCAGTACCGACGGGACGGTGGACAGCCCGGTCACCCCGGTGAGTCGTTCGGAGTCGTCTCCGATCAGGCCCTCGATGGTGAGGGCGAGTTCGTCGGCAGTCACTTCCGGCTCGGTCCGGATACGCCAATTGTGCAGCACTTTGGCGTGTTTGCCCGCCCCGGAGATCACCCCCACGACGGTGTGGGTGTTGCGGACGTCAATGGCAAGCAGCACGGCTAACCCACCAATCCACAAGAATCACGCATCGCCCGGAACATCAGTTCCTCCAGGTCATTTCGTGGGATTGGGAACCTCCAATGTCCGGCACCGTACTGCCGTCGGGCAGGTCGACGGCGATATTGTCCAGCAGCCGGGTGCCGCCCAGCCTCGCCGCGATCAGCAACCGGGCGGGACCGGCTGTCGGC
>JAHZJY010000080.1 GCA_022600695.1 Actinomycetes bacterium
ATGAAGAAGAAGGCCGCAGCGACGATCGTCGACAACGCGCTCAACGGGTTGAAAACCCATATCGAGGGCTGATGTTCCGACCGGAGTCGTATCGCTACGTCAGGATCGCGTCGATCGCCCGATAGATGCGTTTGTCGCTGACCGGCCGGGCGGTGCCCAGCTGCTGAGCCCACAGGCTCACCCGGAACTCCTGGATCATCCGGGCGATGTCCCGGACATCCTCCGCGGCGGCTCGCGCCGGTGAGAGCGCCCGAAGCAGATCACCGTAGGCATCCTCGACGGTGTGCACCCGCTGCATGCGGTCCCGATCTGCCGACAGTGCGACCGGAAGCCGTTCCAGCCGCCGGGAGATGGCGGTGAGGTACCGCGCCAGGTCGGCGAGGTGACGGGCTCCGGTAGTGGTGACGAATCCCGGAGCCACCAGGGCAGCCAACTGGGTCCCGATATCGGCGATCGCATCGGCGTGGGCGGATGGCGGGTTGGATGGCAGCAGCAGGTGCACCTCCTGCAGCGCGGTCAGAACCTTCTCCGCCCGGTTCAGGATATCGGCGGCGACCGGGCTGATTTCGGCACCAACCCGTCGTCGTGCGGCGTCGAACTGTGCAGCGGTCCATACCGGTTCGGTTACCAAGACATCGACGGCAGCGTCGGCACAATCCTCCAGCAACGCCGGGAGCGACCCGTCCGGATTGCTACCCAGAACGAGCCGGCGCCGGATATCCAGATCCCTCTCCAGTGCCTTCACCGGGGACCGGGTTGACAGTCGCAGCAGCCGGCGCAATCCGTCCCGCTCCGCTGCATCCCGCTCGGCGGCGGTGGCGAACACCCGGATGTCCACCGCGGTGCGGGTCTCGATCAGACCCGGGAATCCACGCACACCGCCACTGGAGACCGTTCGCGGTAGCTCATCGAGATCATCGGGCCAGCCACCCAAGCCTTTCCGTTCCAGCCCCTCGGCAACGGCATCGGCGACGGCACGGCGGGACTGCCCGGCCAGCCGGTCCTGCAATACCTCCAGATCCTTGCCCCGGGCCAGTTCCGCGCCGTCGGATCCCTCGACCGCGAAAGTCACCCTCAGATGGGTCGGCAGCTTCTCGAGGTCGAAGGCCGTGAGCGGTACCAGCACACCGGTACGACGGTGCAGTTCGCGCTGCAGGGTCTCCAGCAGCGGCTCGTCGCCCGGCTTCAGGTCGGCAAGTAACGCTCGGGCGGTGTCGGGCGCCGGAACGAAGTTGCGCCGCAGGTCCTTGGGCAGCGACCGGATCAGCGCCGTCACGAGTTCCTCGCGCAGTGCAGGTACCTGCCAGCCGAACTGCGCGCCGCCCAGCCGGGCCAGGACACCGACCGGAACGTGCACGGTGACCCCGTCGTCGGCCGCCCCGGGCTCGAACCGGTAGGTCAGCGGCAGCTTCAGCTCCCCGTCCTGCCAACTGTCGGGGCGGTCGGCATCCGCATCGTGGATCCGCAGCAGATCCCCGCGGTTCATCGTCAGCAGGTCCGGCGTGCGGTGCCGTTGTTTGCGCCACCAGCCGTCGAAGTGCCGGGCCGAGACCACCTCGGCGGGAATGCGCGCGTCGTAGAAGCCGTAGATCTCCTCGTCCCCGACCAGCAGGTCGCGGCGCCTCGCCCGCTCTTCCAACTCGGCGAGTTCGGCGCGCAATCGCGCGTTGGCGGCGAAGAAGTCGTGGCGGGTCTGCCAGTCCCCGTCCACCAGGGCGTGCCGAACGAACAATTCCCGGGCCAACTCCGGATCCACCGCCGCATAACCCACCCGCCGGCGCGCCACCAACGGCAGCCCGTACAGGGTGACCCGCTCGAAGGCCAGCACTGCACCGCGCTGAGCGTCCCAGTGCGGTTCGCTGTAATCGCGCTGCACCAGATGACCGGCGACCCGTTCAACGGTATCGGGTTCTATCCTCGCCGCGGTGCGGCCGTAGAGCCGGCTGGTCTCCACCAGGTCGGCGACCACGATCCAGCGCGGCGGGCGGCGGGTCAGCGCCGAACCGGGGGCCAGCACGAACCTGGCGTTGCGCGCGCCGAGATAGTCCCGCGAGTCGCCTTCGCGAAGCCCGATGTGGGACAGCAGTCCCGCCACCAGTGCGGCATGCACCCGAGCTGGAACCACGGCTTCGGCACCATGGTGCTCACGGTTGCTCTTCAGACCGATCCCCGCGGCGATACCGCGCAGCTGTCCGGCCAGGTCCTGCCACTCCCGGATTCGCAGATAGTGCAGGAACTCGTCACGGCACATCCGCCGGAACGCGCTGCCGGACAAAGTCTTGCGCCGTTCCTGCAGATACCCCCACAAGTTGAGGTAGGACAGAAAATCCGACTGCTCGTCGGTGAATCGGGCGTGCCTGGCGCGGGCCGCCTCCTCCCGCCCGGCGGGCCGCTCGCGGGGATCGGGAATGGACAGCGCCGCTGCCAGCACCAGCACCGCACCCAGGCATCCCTCGGTATCGGCCTGCAGAATCATCCGGCCCAGCCGCGGGTCGAGGGGCAGCTGGGCCAACCGCCGACCGGTCTCGGTGATGGCGCCGGCGGGGTCGAAAGCGCCGAGTTCCTGCAGCAGCTGCACGCCGTCGTTGATGCTGCGGCGATCGGGGGGATCGAGGAACGGAAAGCTCTGCACCTCACCGAGGTGCAGAGCCGCCATCTGCAGGATC
Source organism: Actinomycetes bacterium (assembly GCA_022600695.1). Classification (GTDB taxonomy): domain Bacteria; phylum Actinomycetota; class Actinomycetes; order Mycobacteriales; family Mycobacteriaceae; genus Mycobacterium. The sequence continues at coordinate 2,667 of JAHZJY010000080.1, forward strand.
ACCGCCGCAAGATTGGTCCGCTGGATCTCCGGATCGGTGAACCGCGGCCTGGCCGCGAAGTCCTGCTCGGAATACAGCCGGATACACACCCCCGCCGCGGTACGGCCGGAGCGACCGGCCCGCTGCGCGGCGGAGGCCTGGGAAATCGGTTCGATGGGTAACCGTTGCACCTTGGTGCGCCTGCTGTAGCGGGATATCCGCGCGGTGCCGGGGTCGATCACATAGCGGATTCCAGGAACCGTCAGCGATGTCTCGGCCACATTGGTGGCCAGTACCACCCGCCGGTTCAGCCGACTGTGATTGGCCGTGAACACCTTCTGCTGATCCGCGGTCGGCAACCGCGCGTACAGCGGCAGCACCTCGACCTTCGGCATCGCCGCGCGCACCGCTTCGGCGGTGTCGCGGATCTCCCGTTCGCCGGAAAGGAACACCAGCACGTCCCCGGGCGGCTCGGTGGACAGCTCCGCGAGCGCGTCGATGATGGCCTCAGTCTGGTCACGGGGCTCGACCCTGACCACCTCATGATCGGGGTCGTCCGGATCTTCGCCCCCCTCACGGCTATCCCCCGTGGCCGGTTCGGCTATGTCGGCACCCGGCCCTGTGGCAGGCAATTCCAAGGGGCGATAACGGATTTCGACGGGAAAGGTCCGACCTGACACCTCCACGATCGGAGCATCCCGGCCTGCGCTGGCGAAGTGCGCGGCAAACCGCCGGGGTTCGATGGTCGCCGACGTCACGATCACCTTGAGATCCGGCCGCCGCGGCAGCAACTGGCGTAGGAAGCCGATGAGGAAGTCGATATTGAGGCTGCGTTCGTGTGCCTCGTCAAGGATCAGGGTGTCATAGCGCAGCAGCCGCCGGTCCCGCTGGATCTCGGCGAGCAGAATGCCGTCGGTCATCAACCTGATCAGGGTGCGGTCACTGGTCTGGTGGGTGAACCGCACCGTGTAACCCACGACATCACCGAGCGGGGTGCCCAACTCGTCGGCGATGCGCTGGGCGACGGTGCGGGCCGCCAGCCGCCGCGGCTGGGTATGGCCGATGGTGCCGCGCACACCGCGGCCCAACTCCAGGCAGACTTTGGGTAACTGGGTGGTCTTACCGGATCCGGTCTCACCCGCCACCACCACCACCTGGTGGTCGCGGATCGCGGCGGCGAGCTCGCCACGCAGCCGGCTGACCGGCAGGTCCGGGTAGGTGATCGTGGGGACGGCGGCCGCCCGGGCCGCAACGAGAGCCTCACCGGCGTTGATCCGGTCGGCGATCTGCTGCAGTTTCCCGGCCTCGGCGCGGCTCCCCAGCGACCTCAGCCGCCTGCCCAGCCGGTCGGCATCGCGGACCGTCAGTCCATCCAGGCGCGCACGCAGAGCACGCACCTCGCGGCGAGCCGGTTCAGACACTCACAACACGATAGGCGGCCTCGCCGGCATCAGCGGGGCGTCCTCCCCGCGAACCGGCCCGGTGCGGTGTCAGCGCACTCCTTACGTAGGCTGCGGGTACGGGCTGATCGCGGGCTTGTCCCGGGCTTGTAGCGGCGGAAACCGAAAAGGCGATCCATGACGACCTTCCTCATCATCGGCGGTGTGCTGTTGTTGGCCGTGGGGCTGGTGGCCAGTCAGCTGTTCCGGCTCAAGGACTGGCTCAACCGGCAGCCGGCGGTACCACCGGCAGACCCGAACAACCCAGATACTCCGGGACCCGATGCCCACCAGTGAGTTTCACGGGAATCTCAGCGCGGTGGATCTCCCCGCCAGCTGAAACTGTTGACATACTTCCCCATGTCCTGGGCGATGTGCAGGTTCGCCGGTGACGGCGGCCCCGGGCCGAAGCTGGGGGTGAACTCACGCAGTGGGCCGTGCGCGGCGGCGATCAGCGCAAGATCGTTCTTCACCGCGACGATCACGATGATCCGCACCCGGTCGGCGACCGTCGCGGCCCCCAATGGCTGAAAATCGGCGACCTCGCCGTAACCGGGGTGGTATCCGACCGTCGCGTTGGGAAGTTCGTAGGCCACCCAAGCCGCCGGGAAGCCGTCCTCGATGAGGGTCTTGGCGATCTGTTTCGCGTCGCGGCCCCCGGCGGGTTGACTGAACAATCGCAGGGTGCCGCCGTCCCCCGCGGTCCACTCGGCGGTGATCCCGTTCGGCTGAATGTCAACGGTGTAGGCCGTGCCGGGTGCCGGGTAGGACACCGAGAACTCGCCGCCGGGTGCGGTGAAGCGTGGATTGGTCGCCACCGGAAGCCCGATCGGTGGCCGACCGCAGTCCGGCGGACAGACATAGCGGCTCGGCACATCGGCGACCCGGCTGTCCACCAGGGCGAGGATCATCATGCCCACCGTGAGGATCAACACCCACAATCCCAGTGTCAGAACGTATCTGGGGCCGCGGTCGCGCTCGGCGACATAACGGCCGTCGGGTACCGCGTAGCCGTCATAGGACGACGCCGCCTGAATCGGCCCGCCGCTCATCGGCCCACCGAACGGATCAGCAGGATGTTCTTGACCAGGTTGTCCACATTGGGAGTGCCCAGTCCGGTCACCATGTCGTACCCGGAACCACTGGGGCTGATCGCATTTCCGCCGAGATCGATATCGCGGAAACCCGGTACCGCCGACCCCGTCGCGACCTGGTAGAGCAGCGGGTTGAAATCGCCGAGCGGAGCCATGTTCTGGTCCCCGAGTCGCTGGTTGATCACCGTCGCCAGCCCGGCCCAGATCGGCGCGGCCTGCGATGTGCCGCCGCCGACAACGATCTGCTGCCCGAAGACGAACTTGACGCCGGTGAACGGGTCGGCGACCGCGGAGATGTCCGGTACCAGTCGCCGGTCGCCAGGCCCGGCGTTGGAGCTGACGGCCTGCCAGGGCGGGCGGCCGAACAGCACCGAGGCGCCGCCCGCGGTTCCCTGCGTCAGCGGCACGTCATACCAGGCCTGTTCGGCGAGCCAGCGTCCGTTGGCATCGGTGGACAGGGTGGTTCCGCCGACCGCGGTCATCTCCGGCAGCGAGGCCACCGCGTCCACTCCGACATCGTCCGCACTCGGCGGATCCGACCAGTTCTTCCCGCCGCGGCATTCCAGACCAGCCATATCGCCGCTGGCGTCAAAGGCGGTCGTGCCGCGCCGGTGTGCTTTGGCCAGCGCTGATCGCACCGGGGCAAGATCGGCCGCGGTGAGCAGCCGGTCGCATCCCCAGCCGATCGACAGGCTCCACACCGCCCCGGGGAATTGGCGGTCGACGGACTCCATCAGCCTGCCGAGCTTCTCGTAAGTCGCCCCACCCTCGACCGTCGGGCGGGCATTGACCATCACCAGTTTCGCTTCCGGGGCTATCGCGTGGATCATCTGCAGGTCCATCGTGGATTCACCGCTGCGACGTTCCGGCATACCGCCGACGACCTGCGGGGTGAACCGCGGGAGGCCGAACCAGTCGGCGAAGCTGTCCATATCCGCCTGGTCGAACCCGTCGAAGCTGAACACCACCACCGTGCGGCCCTTGCCGGTATAGCCGGCGCTGGTCAGGGGCATCACGTTGTAGGCGGTCAGCAGTTGGGTCGGCAGCAGCCCGCCATCCGGGACGTCCAGGGGCGGCGTGGGCGGTCGACCCTCCCGGAAGGGGGTATAGCTCAGGATCCGGCCCAGGCCGGCCACCTCGGCACTGACCGGCACCGGGACATCCGGCTGCTGCCGGGACGCATAGAAGACCCGCCCCGGGTCCGGACCGCTCCGGGCGCGGTAGTCATGGACCGCGACGCCGAGCGCGTCCGAGATGGCCTCAGGCCGACCCTCGATGATCGCCCACGGGTCACCGGCCCGCCAGCGCACCGAAAGCCCCTGGGCGGCGCCCCAACCGATGAGTCGCACCGGCTCGGCCGTTCGGTGCAGCGCCGCAGTGAGCTGTACCTGCGGGGTGGTGGCGGGTCCGAGGTCGGCGGACTCCGCAAGCAACCGGGCGAATGGACCGCCGATGGCCTCCGCCGGTGCGGCGACGCGCGACTGATCAGCCACCAGCCCGCCCAACCCGACGACGACCGCACTGACGAGAGCGGTGATCGAACGCCTGCACCGGCGTCCCGATTCCATATCACCAGAATCGACCGGAAATCCCCTCGGCGGCAACAGCGATCAGACCAGGATCGTGAGCTGATCGTGGATCAGTGCCGCGATTCGCTGCGCCAGATAGGCATGGCCGGCGTCGGTGGGATGCACACCGTCGTCGCCGATCAAGTCCGGGCGGTCCACGAACCAGCGCTCGGCGATCGGGTCGATGAACACCGCATCCACGGCAGCGGCCTGGGCGCGCAGGGTGTCACGGATCGTCAGCAACGACGGCGGGGGTACGGCGGTCGGCCACGGCGGCCCGATCACCAGGAACTTGGCCGTAGGCGCGACGAGACGGGCCCACTGGAAGGCCCCGGAGGCCAGGTCCGGGAACTGTCCCGGATCCACCGGCTGATCGTTGCGGGAACCGAAGAACACCACCAGATCGTCGTCCTGCTGCACCGCCTGTGCCGCCAAGTCCTCGAACACACTGCCGCCGTTGCCGCGCCGGCCGTAGCCGGCTCCGCCCTCGGCCGCGATATCGGCGTCGATATCAACCCCGCGGTCCGCCAACAGCTGCCAGGCCACTGCCGGCCAGGAGTTCGATCCGTTGCCGCCCTCGTCCGATCCGGTCGTATAGGAGTCCCCGATGACCGCGATGTGGGTCTGCAGCGAGGCGCGTGCCGGGGACGGCGGCCAGACCACAGCCGCGGCCACGGCGGTGAGGACGATCACGGCCGTCGATACGGCGCGTAAAGCCGCTTGTCTCAGGGGCACCGACACCTCGCAAAGTCGAACTCAACCCTAAACCGCGCTCGGCGTGCAGGCGGCCAAGACGGGGCCGGTCGGCCCGATAACGGCTCGACTGCGCGCCCGCAGCGGCTCAGAGAACGTCGAGGATCTCGTTCTTGAGCGCCTCGGCCTCGGTGCCGAACACCGCCTGCACACTGCTGCCGACCTCGATCACACCGGCCGCCCCCAGCGCCTTGAGCCGCCCCTGGTCGACCTTGCCGGTGTCGGCGACTTCCATCCGAAGCCGGGTGATGCAGGCGTCGACGGCGACGAGATTGCCCCGGCCGCCGAAGGCGGCGATCAGTTGCTCGGCCTTGCTGCCGTCGTCCGCGGGCGCGGGGCTCACCGCACCGCCGGAAGGACCGGATTCCACCGCGGTCGGCGAGTCGTTGCCCGCACTGAGGTTGGCCCGCTGCTCGGCTTCGAACTCCGCCGCCGGCTCGCGGCCGGGAGTGCGCATATTCCACCTCGTGATGGCGAACCGGAACAGCAGGTAGTAGACGACGAAGAACACCAGCCCCATCAGAATCAGCGAGGGTATGTTCTTGGCCGCAGGTGCGGAACCGTAGAGCAGCAGATCGATCAGACCCGCGGAGAACGAGAACCCGAGATGAATGTCGAGGGCGTAGGCGATCGCCAGCGACGCGCCGGTCAGCACCGCGTGCACGATGTAGAGCGGGAACGCGACGAACATGAAGGAGAACTCCAGTGGCTCGGTGACACCGGTCAGGAAGGCGGTCAGCGCGGCGGCTGACAGAATCCCCAGCGCGACTTTGCGCTGCCGGGCGTTGGCCACGTGGATCATCGCCAACGCCGCGGCCGGCAGACCGAACATCATGATCGGGTAGAACCCCGCGGTCAGATGCCCGCCGGTCGGATCGCCGGCAGCGAACCGGCTCAGCTCACCGGTGACCACATCGCCCGCCGGGGTGGTGTAGTCACCGTAGATGAACCACACGAACGAGTTCAGGATGTGGTGCAGCCCAATGGGAATCAGCATCCGGTTGGCGAAACCGTAGACGAACGCGCCGAGCGCGCCGGCACCCCCGATGAACCTGCCCAGCCCGGTCAGACCGGCGTCGAAGAACGGGTAGAGGTAGCTCATCGCGAACGCGATCACCAGACTGGCCAGCGATACGACGATCGGGACGAACCGGCGGCCGCCGAAGAAGCCGAGATAGGACGGAAGTTTGATGGTGTGGTATCGATCGAACAGCCACGCGGTCAGCAGGCCCACCACGATGCCCCCGAACACGCTGTAATTGATCTGCGCCGGATCATCGGACGGGCCGGCCTCGCCGCCGAGTACCACCGGCGACATGGTCTCGAAAACCGAATCCATCACCAGGTAACCGACCACC
>JAHZJY010000081.1 GCA_022600695.1 Actinomycetes bacterium
CTGATGACAGGTCGTCCAGGCAGATGACGCGATCACCCCTGGCCAGGAGTTCCTCACACAGATGTGAACCGAGAAACCCGGCCCCTCCGGTGACCAGAACCCGCACTTCGCCCCCCCTGCGCCTTAATTCCAGCCGTTTTGACGGAGCTGAAGATCTTGGTGACGTGAGGCAGCGGGGTCCGGGCGGCCTTCCTGATGACGACTCTACGGCAGATACACGCAGATCAGCAGAGTGCAGGCCGCCGGCCGGTTCAGATCCCCGCCGCGCGGTAGACTCGCTCGTGAATCCCTTTGTTGCATAATGGTTTTCGACGCAATTCGCCAGAGCGGAACCGACGGTGTGCGCAGGGCGTACAGTGGAATTGAACAGGAAGCGTGACCTGCACGGTGTCGATGATCCGCATCCGGCAGTCCAACCTTTTGTCTGTCCTCGAACAGAAGGCATGCCGACCACTAAACTGAGGCTGCCCCGAGGAGACGACCGTGTCAGACGAGCCGGCCGATACCCGCGTCGCGTCCGGCATTGCTGAACGTTCGACGTCGACCGAAACCGCTGACGCCACCGCGGAGGCGGGGTTCCGGCGCCTGCTCCGGTCCGGCTGGACCTGGCTGGGAGCCGCGCTCGTTGCGGCCGTGGCGGTCCCGCTGGTGCTGAACTGGTCACCGACTGCGACGCCGAAGGGCGCGCTGACCGTCCGGGGGGCCGACATCTCCACCACGCTGCAGCAGGAGGCGGTCGGCCAGGCGTTCACCAAAGGCGGCAAGCCGGCCTCCGTCGAGGAGATCCTCGCCGCCAGCGGGGCGAATTACGTTCGGCTGCGGATCTGGCTCAACCCGCCGCCGGGCTATCCGGATCAAGCGGCGGCGCTGGAACTGGCCCGGCGCGCACACGAGGCGGGCCTGAAGATCTTTCTCAACCTTCACTACTCGGACTTCTGGGCCGATTCCAAGACCCAGACGACCCCCGCGGTATGGCGCACCTACGATCCGCCGACCCTTGCCCTCACCGTCAAGGACTACACCCGCGATGTTGTGGCCGAGTTCGCCAAACAGGGCACGCCGGTGGACATGATCCAGATCGGCAACGAGATCACCAACGGGATGATGTGGCCGGTAGGCCGGATCTACCGGCCCTCCGGAGAGGATTGGACAACATTCACCACCCTGCTCAAAGCCGGTATCGCGGGCGCCCGGGAGGGAAACGACCCCGAACACCGGCTGTCGATCGTGGTCCACTCCGATCGGGGAGCCGACAGCGGCGGCAACCGCTACTTCTTCGACCGTGTTCTGGCGTCCGGGGTCGACTTCGATGCCATCGGCCTGTCCTACTACCCGTTCTGGCACGGTCCGCTGCCCGCGTTGAAGAGCAACCTCGACGACCTCGCGACGCGTTACCGCAAGGATTTGATCCTCGCCGAGACCGCCTACCCGTGGACGCTGGAGGGCGGCGATCCCAATCTCGGCGTCGCCAACGCCGACTACCTCCCGGAACGTGCCGTCTTCCCGCCCACCATCGAGGGCCAGCGGCTTTATTTCCGCGCCCTGCGCCGCATTCTGAAAGAGGTCCCCGAACAACGCGGGGTCGGGCTTTTCGTGTTCGCCCCGGAGTGGTTGCCCGGGGTCGGTTCGATGCCCGGCGCCACCGACCCCTGGGCCAACCTCACGACATTCGACTGGAACGGCCGGGTACTTCCGGGCCTGGCCGAGGCGCTCGCCGCGCCGTAGCCCGGACCACGATGCGATCCCACCGCCTCAGAACCGGGAGAGGACCGCTTCGACGATGAGCGGGGCCGACGTCACGGCCGTGACGACGAAGAGGGCACTGAGTCCGGCGCACAGCGCGATGGGCCGGGCCTGCAACAGAAGCCGAGTCCGCAGTGACAGCCCGTAGCTGCGTTCCCGCCGGATCTCCTGCGTCACGACGACCATCAGCAGGATCCAGAACAGTGCCCCGCCCTGCAGGTCGAACAGCAGGTATCCCTGACAGTAGCCCCGTTCATGGACGGTGAGATATAGCCAGCCGACGGCCAGCGGCAGCAACACCAACGCCGCGTACGGCATCAACAGCCGGAACGGAAGCTCCCGGGGCGTTTCTGCGTCAACACCTTTGCGGGTGATCATGTACGGCTTGTGCACACGGCACAGCACCTGAACAAGCGCGCTGAGGACCACGATCCAGCGGGCCAGATGTAGTGCCACCCCACGCCAACTGAGTCGCACCCCCGCGGGCAGGTGCCAGTGGTGGCTCCACATCCAGATCGCGGTGCCCACCGCGGCCACCGGAATGCTGTGCACGATGAAGCCCACGTATCCCGCCCGGGACAGCGGCGAATTGAAGGCCAGGGATGCCAACGGCAGGAAGAACAGCGTCATCATCGACAGCGACCAGAACGTGTACCAGGTCTGGGCGAAGATGAACTGGATGGCCTGGCGGTGTCCATACCGCCGCAGCAGTCGCGGGGTGTGGAAGAACAGCACCTCCATCATCGAATACGCCCAGGCGAACTGCTGGGCGAGGTAGGTCTCGAAGGTCTGCGGACCATCCCCGACGGCGATCACCTCGGGAACGAACACCCCTTCGCCGCCCTCAGCGGCCAGGCAGACGGTGTCGAGGTGATCCTCCGCGCGGGTCGGCTGGAAACCGCCGATCGCAGTGATCGCCGCGGTGTCATAGGTGCAATGACTGCCGATGATGAACGGTGTGCGGGAGAAGCCGAAATATCCCATCTGCAGTGGCCCCTGCAGGACGAGTTCCTGCTCGGAGGATCCCCGCGCGGTCCAACTCTGAAGATTCCCGTACACGCTGGGCGCCTGCACCCAGGTGACCTTCGGGTCCACGAAGTAGCCGAGCACCTCGTCGAGATAGCGGGGTTCGGGGAGGTGGTCGATATCGAGCTGGGTGAAGTGGCTGTAGTTCGCGCCGTACGCCTTCAGCCAGGCGTTGACATTGCCCGCCTTGGAGACCGGCTCGATCCACCCGGCGACCCGCTGTGCACCCCAGCGGTGTACGTCATGCCGGGAGAAGTAGTTGACGCCCAGACTGTGTGCGACCTCGGCGATCTCGGGCGAATGCTCTTTGTCCACCAGAATCCAACTGTCATGCGGATGGCGGATCTGCTGCATGGCCACCAATTGCCGGCGAACGATCTCGATCGATTCCGAACCCGGGACGGTGAGGCTGATGACGGCAACCCTCCCGACGGCGCCGATCCGCGAGGCATACTCCGCCGGGATCGGCACCGGCCGGCGCATCTGCCCGAGGAAGAACAGGTAGACCGACGACAGCATGGTTCCCGCATAGCCCAGTGCCAACGACATCAGGATGAACAGTGTGACGTTGCCGACGTGGCCGGGATCCAGCCACCACGCCCAGAACTGGCCGTTGACGAAAGCCCACGCAACAACCAGGACCCAGTACTGACGCTTTTGACGGCGGTTCATCGCAGGCGCCAACCCGACCCGAGGTGCCGGGTCGGAGGCCGCGAGCTGCGCCGGGAGCGGGTCCGGATCCAACGAACCGGGTCCGGTCAAAGGGGTGCGCGGCCGCCCCGGCAAGCCCTCGGTGTCACCCCGTATCAGCCCGCCGGTGGTGAGCGAGAACCGCTGACGCTGCCGGTCGTCGTTCAAAGCCGTTCAGCCCCTGCCCCATCGGTTCTCACCACGGTTGAGCCCCGGCGTTTCGGACATCGAGAGCCCCGAGCAGGTCCATGTACTGACCGAGATGACGGTCCGGCAGGAAATTGGCCAGCACGCTGGCCCGGCCGGCCGCGGCAAGCTCACCGGCGCGCTCGAGGTTGTGCAACAGCCCGGAGAGCGCCTCGGCGAATGCCGGTAAATCCTGCGGGTCGTCCAGGAGCAGACCGGTGCGCCCATCGCTGACCTGTGCGCGAATACCCCCGACCCCGGATGCGACAACCGGCCGTGCTTTCCACATGGCCTCGGTGACCGTCAGACCGAAGCCCTCCTCGATGCTCTTCTGCACCACGACTGCCGCGTGCCGTTGCAGAGCGTTGACGATGGCGGCGTTCTCGGCCTCGTCGGCCGTCGGCAACGACGCAATGTGTATCCGGCGGCGCACCCGCTCCGGAAGGGTGCCGAACAGGGCGAGAAGCTCATCGAGAACCTGTTTCGCTTCGGGATCGTCGGATACCGATCCGTTCTGCGGGCCGGCGAGCATCAGATCGACCCCGGCGCCGGGCAGGGCGCTCTCGGCGAAGCCCCGCATAACCCCGGCATGGTCCTTGAGCCGGTCCCACCGAGACACCTGAAGCACCAGCGGCCGATCGGGCTGCGGCGGCGGCCCCCCGTCGAGCAGTGTGGCCCGGTTGCGTACCTCCGAAGAGCGACCGCCGAGCCGGTGGAAGACCGGCGCCGCCCCACTCGGGTCGCGGGCCAGGAGCCCAGCAGCGGAGAGGATCGCGTCGACGGCCTCCGGTGTGAGGGCCTGATTCTTCGGCGAGAACGGATCAATGGACGGTGCCACGACCGACGTCGGCCCATTGGCCAGGATCGCCGGGATATAGGCGTCCTGGGAGAAGATGAGGCGGTCGGCGTCACGCAGATCGGGTTCAAGAAAATCCCACGCCTGGTCGGAGTAGGCGTTGGGCTCGCGGATTCCGATATGACAGCGCCACACCACGGTGCAGCCGTGCAGTAGCAGTGGGCGCACCAGCCCGGCAGTCTGCGGGTCGTGCAACATCACCACACTGCCGGGCGCGATGAGATTCAGCAGCCCGGGCAGGTTGCCCGCCATCACCCTGTCGTAGGCGTGCCGCTCATCCGACCCCAACGGCCCACCGTCCCCAGCACTGCCATGGATGAAATTGTGAATGCGCTTGGTGATGGAGAAGAATTGGGCATCACCGGCCAACACGGCCCAATGCGCCTCGATACCGGCGCCCCGCACATACGAGAGCAGCGTCCGCAGCATCTCCGCTACACCGCCGCCGTGAGCGGTTGAGTTCACACACCAGATCGGTCGGCCTGCGAAAACCTCTCTGCCCCATCGGATGGCACGCTGGAAAGCCTCCCAGCGCGGTACGGCGAGCAACCCACCGAACGGATCGACCGACCGCGGGATCAACGCGATCTCCCTCGGCTGCAACGACCCGGGGATAGCGAACTGCATTACCGGCTGCCCTCTCGTCACTCGTACCGTGAACCTCCCGCAATCTGGATCAGGGACGGCCGAAGCTTCGGTAAGCCCAGCCCGCATCGCGCCACTCACGCGGGTTCAGGCAGTCGCGCCCATCGAGCATGGCCTTCTTGGCGACGAGGCCCTCGAGGTCCGCCGGGTGCATGTCCTCGAATTCCGGCCACTCCGTCAACACCAGGACCAGGTCGACGTTCTCGCAGGCCTCAGCAACGCTGCCGACGTAGTTCAGGAACGGGGCGCTGCGCTGAGCATTGTCCATTGCCCTCGGGTCATAGACCCGCACCAGCGCACCCATCTCGCGGAGCCGTTCGGCGATATCAAGTGCGGGCGAGTCGCGCACGTCATCGGAGTTCGGTTTGAACGCGGCACCCAGTACCGCAACCGTTGATCCTGACATCGGGTCGCACATCTCGTTCGCGACTTCGACCGCGTGGGCCCGTCGGCGCACGTTCACATCGTCGACAGCGGACAGCATGGTCAGCGTGGTGGTCATGCCCATCTCGGAAGCACACTCGACGAACGATCGCAGATCCTTGGTGAGGCAGCCGCCGCCGAATCCGATCCCGGCGTGCAGGAATCTGCGGCCGATACGCGGGTCGTATCCGATGGCATCGGCGAGCTGGGTCACGTCCGCACCGGCGTGGTCGCACATCTCGGCCATGGCGTTGATGAAGGAGATCTTCGTGGCCAGGAAGAGGTTTGCGGCCGATTTCGCCAATTCGGCGGTCGCAAGGTCGGTGACGATCAGCGGAATCCCCGCCGCGAGCAGCGGGGCGTACACGGCCCGCGCCGCCTCGGCGGCTCGGCTCTCCGGTCCGCCGACACCGACCACGAGCCGGTCGGGATGCAGCGTGTCGGCGACGGCGAATCCTTCCCGGAGGAACTCCGGGTTCCACGCGATCTCGACCTGATCACCGGCCGGCGCCAGATCGTGCACCACCGCGGCGAGTTTGTCGGCGGTCCCCACCGGCACCGTGGATTTACCGAAAATCACCGCGGGTTTTGTCAGTAGCGGCGCGAGGCTTTTGACCGCGCCGTACAGATATCGCAGATCGGCCCCCAGACCGCAGGCCAGCTGCGGAGTGCCGACCGTGAGGAAGTGGATGTCGGCACACGACGCGGCATCCTGGTAGGAATCGGTGAAACGCAACCGTCCGGCGGCGAGGTTCCGGCGCAGGACCGGTTCCAGGCCGGGTTCGAAGAACGGAACGACACCGCTTTGGAGCTTGGTCAGTGCGCCGGCGTTGACGTCCACCCCGACCACGGAATGTCCGAGCTCGGCCATCCCGGCCGCATGTACCGCGCCCAGGTAGCCGCAGCCGTAGACGGCGATGCGTTCGGACACCGATCCTCCTTGCCGGTAAGTACCACTGCCGTTCAGTTGCAGGATGTTTCGGCTGTCGGATACCGGCCCGATTCCGCCGCCACCCATTCGGCGGCCTTGCCGGACCCCTCGTATACCGGCAGGGCCGGGCGGTTTACGGATGGGGTTCGAGCCACACCGACGGCCTCACATCACAACATCCGGTTCGGGTGCCGGAGGAACGCGAGGATCTTAGGGACCCCAGCTACACATTCATCCCGGGTTTCTCACCATCTGTCGTGAGCTCGCCGGGGTCTGGGGAAAGCTCCGCTTGACGGTACGCGGTTCGATGACCCCGCGCAATCGGGTTCGCCATCAATGCTTCGGGTCGAGGATCGCGGTCGTGTCGCCGTTCTCAACGACCATGCGGGCGACGTCGACCAGACGCCGGTGGGAACGGCGCGCATAGGATCGCAGCAGTACGAAGGCGCGGTCCATGTCGATAGAACCGC